>JAKALI010000002.1 GCA_021813195.1 Pseudomonadota bacterium | reverse complement strand
ATACATGCCTGCGAAATGGCTCGGATTGGCAGCCTCGAACTCAGCCCAATGTTCGAGGGAGCCGGGCCAGGGTTCGTTCGGAAATTGCCCCTGCAGGGCCGCGAAGCTCTGTCGGTTGAGGAAACCGCGAAACGCCAACCCTTCTGCACGCAAGAGGGCATCGATGCGAGGCAGAGTAAAGCGCTGTTCGCTGACATGCAAAATCAAATCACGAAAACCGCTTGTCAGGTACAAGTCGCGCAATCCTTTGAATTCCGCGCCCACCTCCGCTTCGGACCGTTGGAACAGCCTTTCTCGGTATTGCCTCAAGGCCCGGTCGTCGCAGTCTTCGCCCGGAAAGTCGGGATCCGCTTTGAGCGCCGTCCATTTGGCGCGCGCAATCTCGCTGTAGAGTGCAATCAGCATCAAGCCGTCCGTTGCAAGACACGCCTTGAGGCATCGCAAACCTTCGCTTGGATCCGCCATGTGGTGCAGCACGCCGGTGCACTCGATGATTTGAAATTTATCCGTCAATTCTGGGAAATTGGGCAGGTTCAGGATATCACCCTGTTGGAACGTCACATTCTGGGCGCCGAAATGCTCAGCCATACGCTGCGCGTAGGCGAGACTTGCTGCGGATAAATCGATGGCGGTGATCTGAGCATTCGAACCATAGACGAAACTCGCGGCGACGGCCTGTAGTCCTGTTCCACAGCCGGCAATCAAGACGTTGAACGGGCGATCCATGAAACTGAGGCGCCCGGGCCCGAGTGCGGTCTCGATGTCCGATTTCCAAACTTCCGGGGTGGTCAAAACGTTGAGGCTGTTCCAGCGCGGATAGGGGTAACCTTCGTACATTGCGGCCACCTTACGCGAGGTGGGAGCACGAATTTCGCCCAAAGTTCCGATGCGTGCTGCGCGCTCGCTGAGGTCTACTTGTTCGGCAAATTGCTCGATGATGGCGTCGCGCGCAGCATTCGGCCGTATCGCCTTGAGTGCATCGAGGTTCGCTCGAGGGCCCACAACCGCCGATACCGGCTGATAAAGTGCTGCCAGCACAGTGTGTATTCCCTCGTCGGCGTCGCCGCTAGCGAGCTTCGCAATGTCGATTGGCCGCGCGTCTAGAGCAGCTTCTTCCGCGTCGCTGATCGGCCAGACATACTCGTTGATCCAGGCCTGCCGCATCAGGGTGATCAGAAACGCGACCAGTGCCCGGTCCCTGAACCGATCGCTGGGAAGTTCGAGCAGGGCGACGCGCCGAATAGCGCACAGCAGTTGCTCCAGATCGGGCATACGAATGATGCTGTGTGCCAGGGCTTTGTTGAGAAGATCGTCCCTTAACATTTCGCCGGTCGTGCGCAGGCACAAACCGCGAGCAGTCTCAAGGAACCCCAGTTCGCGCCCGTGTGCGAGCGCCTTGCGCAGCGGTGCTTGACGAGCCGCATAATAGACCGCGACTTCGGAGATCTGCTCGCGATTCGCCGTCTCGCAAGCCATCGCGATTTTGAGCCCCGCCAAATTGAGGTGAACATTCGCGGGCAGGCTTCGACTCGCAACTAAGGCGCCAAAGCGCTGAATGGCTTCGATCATGCCGGGGCGCAGCCGGATCGCCTCGGTGAGTTGCTCGGCAGCGGCCCCGGTTTCACCCAGAGCCATATGTGCAAGAGCGATGTGATACCGGTGGATGGCGGACGACTTTTCGGCCTGGACGGCGTTGGCAAGGGCCTGGCTGGCGGCCCGATAATCCCGCGCTGCCATGAATTGAGCGCCAAGCGCGGCCCAGTTCGTCTTGAGGCGCTGGGGCGCCGAGCTGCGAGCCATGGCGATGTGGTCCAGAAAATGTCAGTCTTCCTATTGATCGCAGTCAGCGAATACGGTTGCGTTCAGAAAGTCAATGCACGGCCGCTCGGGGTCTGCGGCGTCATTCGATGAATGCGGGTGATCGAACTGCAACAATAGAATTGAATTTCAGGTCGCCAAGAGGATTGGCTTTGTTTGTGACTTCAAAGCCTGCCCCCTTCGTCGCATAGTTGAAGGCGCTGATTTGCGCCCAATTTTTAGGGAGAGAAAGTCATGATGATCGCAAAAAATGTCGCCTACGGTTGCGCGCTGTTGGCAGGACTGACGTTCGCAACCGCCACCGCAATGGCTGGCAAGCATTGCGTGCGCGCGGCTGGGAGTGCGACGGCAATCACGAAAGAAGTCGCTACGCTGCTGGCCAAAGAGTCCCTTTACCAGTCGAACGTGATGGCGGGACGCAAGGGCCGGGGTGCGACGAACGTGAGCTGCAAATACCAGGGCATCGTCACCACGTGCCGCGCAACGCAGGTTGCCTGCAAGTAGGCAGAACTTGGCGGATGACGCCGTCGCGGCCGACATAAGTTAAGTCATGAGGAAAGTCCAACTCCACGCGCTCACAGCGGTTCGCGTGAGAGCTGCCCGTTTGCGTGCGAGTGGCTAGAGCGCGCCTCAGGACATGATATGGCGTCCGCCGTCGACGTGGATGACGGTGCCGGTCAAGCGCGCCGCGGCCGGGCTCGCCAGAAATGCAGCCAGATTGCCGACATCCTCGATCGTGGCGAGCTGATGCTGTGGGGTCTCTGCGGCTTCCCGCTCCAAGAGTTCGTCGAAGCGGCTGATGCCGCTTGCTGCGCGCGTACGAATGGCTCCGGGTGAGAGAGCGTGCACCCGGATCTGCTTGGGCGCAAGTTCCGCTGCCAAATAGCGCACGACCGATTGCAGTGCGGCTTTTACCGGTCCCATCAAATTATAATGAGGCACCACCTTTTCTGCCCCGTAGAACGACACGGTCATCAGTGCCCCACCGCGAGGCATAAGCGATTCGGCGAGTGCGGCCATGCGCACGAAAGAGTGGCAGGAGATGTCCATGGCCATCAAGAAACCGTCGCGCGAACAATCAACAACGCGCGCATGCAAGTCCTCGCGTGGCGCATATGCAATCGAATGAAGCACAAAATCGAGTTCGTCCCACGTGTTGCGCACAGTATCGAAAACGGCTTCCAATTGACCGGGTTCACGAACGTCGCACGGCACGATAATGGGCGACCCCAAGCGTTCCGCCAACGGTCGCACGTACGGCTCGGCTTTGGCGTTGAGGTACGTCACCGCGAGCTTAGCCCCCGCGCGCTGCATAGCTAGGGCGCAACCGTAGGCGATGCTGTTCTCATTAGCGATCCCGACGACCAGGCCCCGGCGGCCGCGTAGGTCGACAACTGGTTGCGCCAGCTCTGTTGCAGCAAAATCGTCCATCGTGCACGTCACCACGTTTGATGCGCTGCACAATACTTACAGGTGCTGGACGGAAGCTGTGTGACAGGTTCTGCGAAAAGGGCCGCTGGGCGCGGGGTACGCTCGGCTAGAACCGCAGGCACGACAGCGGCTTCACGTGTGCCAGCGCGTTGACGGGGGCGATCACGAATTTTTTTGGCATGCGCTGATGGAAAGGATCGTGCCACGTCGCGCCGATCAGCGGCCGGCAGCCATCTCGGTTGCAACCTCATCAAATACTTGCGCGAACAAAATAGCACCCTCGTTCTTGACGTTCTTATCCATGCGCTCGTCCAACGCCGCCAATAACTCCGCTCCGGTCTTCCCGCGGACGATGGTATTGCGCCAGTACGCGCTGCGCTCAAAGAAATTGGGCGTGGTTGCCTTGGCACCCACTGGCGTCATCATTTCCAATCCCGTCATCGGACCGGCAAGGTTCATGAGCTCGATCTCCGCCCCCGTCAGGCGTGGTCGATCGCGCTTTTCGGCAATCTCTTTCAACCCCAGAAGTTTCAAAACCTGTAGCCAGGGTCCGATATCGCCGTCCACATTGATGGCGTGGATGCCAAGGCCTTTGGCCGTTTTGGCGAAGGCGACGTGACTCTCCCACGTATTCGGTATTGATTTGGCATCCGTGAGCATGCTCGAAAGGATTTGCGCCTTGCGCTCGTAGCGTGCTGCCTCGTCCGCAGTTCGGGCACCTTTTGCCATGCGCTTCAAGCGCTGAATAAAATCCGATCCGTGCTTGACAAGTTCGCTAGTCGAATTGGCTGCAAGCAATTGAGCGTAGCCAATCGCAGTCGAAATGGGACTGCCCTTGCGCGTGATGGGGTGGATGCCAGCAACCATGTCGGCGGTGCCGAGGCCGCTCGTTTCTAGGGCATAGACGCGCACGACTTGATCTTTGGTGAGGCCATTGGCTAGCGCTTCGCGCGCATATCGGCGCTTGAAATCACGTTCCGCGATGCGGTCGGGCACAAAGCCATAGACGGATTTCGCGTGGGCCAAAAAGTCCTGCAAGCCAGGACGCGGCGGAGCAGGCGGGCGGCTCTCGGCCTCGGCAGCCTGGTACGCCGCCCAGCGTTTGGCGAGATCGGAGGGAAGTTGGACGCCCGTATATTCCGGCGGAAAACCTTGTACGTAATCTTTTGGACCAATCGGAGTTCCTGCGTTGCGCTTCGCGCGGCGCTTCTTGCGCTTCTCCTCGATCTCGGCCCAGAACTCGTTGACCGTGAGATCGTGAAAGGCGCGCGCGCGCGCATAGGTTTCAAACACCTTGCGCTCGGCAGCGGGCAGCGTTTGTGCGAATTTCTGCTCCGCTGAGGCAGCGAATGCGGGTGGGCTGGGATCGACGAGCAGGCCAAGTGTCAACGCTGCGAGCGCCAACAGTGGGCCTGCGAGGCGAACAAATCCAAGCGGTGTCGACGCCACAATCCCCATGCCGAGTGAAGACCTCCCGCGCGCGGCCCAATGTGGCCAAGTCATCCAACGATCCGAGTGCAGCATGTCAAACCGCTGAAAATGCGGCGAACCGTGAAAATTGGCCGCAGTGCGCGCGACGCACATCACGGATGCAACTGGACGTGATAGCGTAGCAACGATGCTAGAAATTCCGATGGCACTCGAGTCACTCACCCCAGGGCGGTTTCGCGATCTTGTCCGCGAACGTTTGGTGGCCAACGCAAGGATCGAGCCTCCCGATCCCACCCAGCCCCTCGGCATACCGAGTGATTTTGATCTCAATCCCGAGGCCTTGGCCGACTGGCCCGTTGATTCGCCGGCTAAGCCCGCGGCCGTGCTTGTCCCGGTGATAGCGCGCTCGCCGCTGACGGTCCTGTTGACCCGCCGCGCAGACGATCTGCCCGCACATGCAGGCCAGATCGCATTTCCCGGCGGCAGGCCTCAACCAGAGGACCGCGATCTCCTCGAGACCGCATTGAGAGAGGCCGAAGAGGAGGTGGGATTAGATCGTCACCGGATCGAACCTTTGGGCATGCTCGAGACGTATCGAACTGGGACGGGTTTTGCCGTGACACCAATCCTGGGGCTCGTGGCGGCTGACAGTGAAATCCGGCCGAACCCTCGGGAGGTTTCGCAAATCTTTGAGGTACCCCTGGCCTTCCTCATGAATAGCGCCAATCATATCATCCACGAGCGCGTACTGGGGGGCCGAGCGAGGCGCTTTTATGCGATGCCATATGGGGAACACTATATATGGGGTGCCACGGCGGGTATTCTGCGCCACATGCAACAGAGACTATTCCGTTCGCCATAGCCAGCATATGATCCGCGTCGTCATCGAAAATTTGCTCCTCTTTCTTCTGCCGACACTCGCCTATATCGGCTGGATTTTGATTGCACGGCCGGAGAAATTGGAGCGTGACGCTACAACGGGACGCATTCGCGCCTCGCGCGTCCTCAACGATGCACCACTGATTTGGCTGGCAGCTGCGGGAGCCCTGCTGCTTGTGGTGGTTCTGGTTGCTTTTGGATCCACTTCCGGGGGTAAACCTGGCCAGGAGTATGTGCCGCCGGTCTATAAAGACGGCCGGATCGAACCGGGCCAGCTGCGCTGAGGAGGCCGCGATGCCGGCAATTACGGGACTGCCGCGTCCTCCATCGCTCGCGGGCGCACCCTGGCTCGCCGCACCCGCGACGCAGACGGTGCTTGCCTGTGTCACGCGCGGCGGTGGGCAAGCTCGCATCGTCGGTGGCGCGGTGAGGAACGCACTGCTGGGCCGTCCCGTCAAAGACATCGATATTGCAACGACCGTCGCGCCAACCGAGGTGATGGAGCGCGCGGCAGCATGTGGGCTGACAGCAATTCCGACGGGGCTGGCACATGGTACCGTGACACTGATTTTTGAGCACACACCCTTTGAGGTCACCACGCTGCGCCGGGATGTGACGACCGATGGACGTCGCGCTGAAGTTGCCTTCACCAGTGATTGGGGCGCTGATGCGCAGCGACGGGATTTCACGGTCAATGCTCTCTATTGCGATGCGGATGGCACCGTCCACGATTTCGTGGGCGGATATGCCGATCTGATGGCTCGCCGCATTCGCTTCATCGGTACGCCCGAAGCGCGCATTCGTGAGGACTATCTTCGCATTTTGCGGTTCTATCGGTTTTCGGCCGAGTACGCGGAGGGCGCGCTCGAGGCTCGTGATCATGCAGCCTGCGGAGCCTTGCAGGAAGGACTTGAGCAAATTTCCGCCGAGCGCGTGCACTCGGAACTGATGCGGCTTTTGGTGGCCGGCGGTGCCGTCAATGTCCTCAAGGCGATGTACGAAACCGGATTGTTGACGCGGCTCATTCCATTGCCGCTCGATGTCGGCGCGGTGGCCCGCCTGGCAGCAATCGAAAATCAGTTGGAGATCGCGGCCGATCCTGTGCGCCGATTGGCTGCTCTCGTTGTTCTCAAGCCTGGCCAAGCGACTATTTTGCGCGATCGGCTGCGACTATCGGCGACCGAATATGATCGCCTGGCCAATATCGCGCTTAACCGTTCCCTTCTGTCGCCCGTCATTTCCGAAGCCAAAGCGCGTGCCGCCCTCTACCGATTAGGCACTGCGACCTATCAGGATTGTATTCTGATCGCGTGGGTGCGTGAGGGCCTTGCACCGACAGACGCTTCAATGACCGCAGTTTTCGAGCTCTCCAAGCGGTGGCAGCCCCCGCAACTTCCTGTTCGCGGAGCCGATCTGCTGGCGCTTGGACTGGCGCCCGGACCGAAGATCGGAGAAGTTCTCAGTCAATTCGAAACCTGGTGGATCGAACAAGGGTTCCCCACCGATGCGGAGGTGCTGGGACGGCGCCTGAGCGAGCTGGTAAAGGTTAGCAAATCCTAAATCTGCGCTTCACGAGGAGAAAAAGAGGCAGTAGAGTTCGATGTCCGTCCGTGCCTCTTTGTGTCGCGTAAGGTTCGACCATGCATCATCCGTTCGATCCGGAGAGCAATGTGCTGCTCGAGATCCGCCTGAAGTCCCAAAGGTTCGTTCAGTGTCTCTTTGGGATGTTTACACTTGCGTTTGCACTGCTCGGCCTATGCGCGCACGTGGCGCCGCATCATTTGGCAGTCGATGGATGGGCAGGGGTTGAAATTGCCAATACGTTTCTCGCTCTGGCGGGGCTCTACTTGCTTTGCTTGCTGGTCTGGGAGCACATCTACCCAGTGCGCGTTCGCTGCGAACCTGACGACAGGTAACAGCGAACCCAGGATCTGTGCACCGATCACCTCGGCAAAAACGCTTCGACGGTCAAGTTCGCGAAGTCGCGCGATTATGTCGAGCGCGGACCACGCATCGCAATCAGAGCGGCTTCGATACGCCTCCAATCTTTCGCGCTGTCCTCGTCTCCCTGCTGTTCTGAGTCTTTCGCGCGCTTGGCCGCCTCTGCAATTGCCTTTGGCCCATGCGCTTCGAGCAGTCGACGAGCATGCTCTTGAATCTCCATGGCATGCATGACAGGCCTCCCTTTTGGCGATCTCCCTCTCTCGAGTTAGGAACCAAATTTTAAACGTCAAGAGCCTGAGCAACCTTGGCATGTGTCCGCGATGGATCGCGGACGACGCTGAGGCTCGGTCGCGTCGAAGAAAAAACCGCCGCATTGGCACGCGGCGGTTCACTTAGCCAATAGGATCAAGTCTGCTACAGCGAGAGGCTTGCGCGATTAGATCGCAAAGTCCTCCAACTTCGCGCCGCGCTTCAAACGGGCATTAAGCCAATTGGGCTTGCGGCCGCGACCCGTCCATGTTTCGGCGCGATTGTCAGGATTGGCGTATTTCGCCGCTGACTTAGAACGCCCACGACCCCGCGCCGGCAGTCCGTAAACTTCCGCGAGCGTGAAGCCCGACATCTCGAGAATGCGGTCAATCTTGGCTTTGGCATCGGCCTTGGCCTTCTCACGGGCCTGTGACTTAGCCTTTGCGATCTTTGCCTCAAGATCCGTGATCTCCTTGAGCGACAATTTTTCAACGTTCACTGCGACCATTCTACTCATTCCTTTCGGACGACGCCAAGCCGTGCAAAGACCATCGGTGCCGTGCGCAACTCCTGCGTTGAAATTCAGAGGCCTCAATCTCGCTGCGAGATCGGACGCCACGACAGCGCATATTCTATTGCGTTGGCTTTGTGAAGTCTTTTTCTTCGGCGCATTCTCCATAAAAAATGTTAATTGCCCGAAAAATACCGGTATAGATAAGGAGCATTCAAACCGGCATTTTCTCTCGATGTTCTTGTGGCGACTTTTGCGGGTGGACCACCAGTCAGCGTTGAAGTTGCCATTTTCATGAAACAGACAAGTGCAGTGAACGCTGAGAACGTCCCTGTCAAAGACCGGTGAATCGGCGTCGCCGGTGACGGCATCACGCGTCTATTCGCTTCGCAAGGCATCGATGGGGTCAAGTCCGGCGGCGCGCCGTGCAGGAAAATATCCGAAAAAAATGCCGGTGATTGCGGCAGCCGCGAGGGCGCCCGCAATCACAACGGGACTGATCGCGATCGGCCAATTTGCGGCGTAAGCGACAACCCACGCGATCGACAGACCAAGCAGTACGCCAAGGAGTCCACCGACTATGCACAGCATGACGGCTTCAACGAGGAATTGCTTGAGAATATCGCGGCGCCGACCACCGACGGCCATCCGCAGGCCGATCTCTCGGGTGCGCTCAGTCACGGACACGAGCATGATGTTCATGATCCCAATGCCGCCCACGATGAGCGAGATGGCGGACGTAGCACCGAGCAAATAGCTCATGGTGGAGAGCACTTCTGTTCGCGCGCGCATGAATTCCGCAAGGTTGCGAACTGAAAACGTATCCTCATTTCCCGGTCCGCTCCTGCGACGCTGGCGCAGCAGCGTCTCCATTTCTTCCTGTGCCTCCTTCAAGTCGGTGTCATCAGAGAACTTCACGTAGATGCGGCCGACCTGCTCCACTTGAACTTCGCTCCGTCCAACGATGCGATTGCGCGCCGTGGTGATCGGAATGAGCATGACGTCGTCCTGATCGCGTCCCATGCTGGATTGGCCTTTGACGCCGAGGACGCCGACAATCTGAAACGGCACGTTTTTGATGCGGACTTCAGCGCCGACAGGATCTTCGCCCGGAAACAGGCGGCGCGCCACCGTTGCGCCGATCAATGCGACCCGGGCCGCAGACCGCACGTCGGCTGGGGTTAATCCACGGCCATTCTCAATCGGCCAATCCCGCACAAACGTGTAATCAGCATGCACACCACTGACTGCCGTCGTCCAATTAAGATTGCCGCGTACGACCGGCGCCGATTGGTCGAGCTGACCTGAGATGGCGGTCACGCCATAAATCTTGTCGCGAATGGCCGCCAGATCGCTTTCGGCAAGCGGCAGCGCCGTTCCCGCTGCACTTGAGCGTCCCATGATGCGCATGGCATCGGGGAAAACAACGAGCATGTTGGTTCCGAGCGATGCGATTTGGCGATCAACCTCGCGTGTGGCTCCGTTGCCAACGGCGACAAGAATAATCACGGAGGCGACGCCGATGATGACTCCTAGTGTTGTGAGAATAGAGCGTAGCAGATTGGCGCGCAGTGCTGTCAGTGCAATTGCGAAGCTGTCGAGAATGCTCATTCCGCCGCCTCCTCGATGCGGGGCTCTTGCCGGACGTCCTCGATCATTCGTCCATCGCGGAACGTAATGCGGCGACGCGCCCATTGTGCAATGTCGGCTTCGTGGGTGACGAGAATGACGGTAATACCGCGGCGGTTGAGCTCGGCAAACAAGCGCATGATTTCGATTGATGTGCGGCTATCCAGGGCTCCGGTCGGCTCATCGGCGAGCAAGATACGGGGATTATTGACGAGTGCGCGTGCGATCGCCACGCGCTGTTGTTGGCCGCCGGAGAGTTGGCGGGGCAGGTGATCCATGCGTTCGGCAAGTCCGACATCGGCGAGCCGCGCGCGCGCCACCGCCTCTGGATCGGCCGGACGAGGATTGGCATAGAGGAGCGGCAGCATCACTTGGCGCAAAGCGGGCGTGCGCGGCAGAAGGTTAAATTGTTGGAACACGAAGCCGATTGTGGTGTTGCGCAGATCGGCGAGTTCGTCACTGGTCATCGATCCGACATCGCGGCCATCGATTTCGAGCGAACCGGACGTTGGCGTGTCGAGGGCGCCGATGAGGTTCATCAGAGTTGACTTGCCGGATCCGGACGCGCCCATTATGGCGACGAAATCGCCTTCAGAAATATCCAGAGAAATATTGTCGAGGGCGACAACCTCGTTGTCTCCCATCCGGTAGCGCCGCGTTAAGTTGCGGGCCGATATAAGCGGAGGCCGCTCCGAGCAGCTCATGTCCTCGCAAGCGGCGCCAGTTGCGCGTGTTGCGGCCTTGCTCATCGGTTCGACTCGCGGGCGCGCACGACGATTTTGTCGCCCTCAGCTAAGTCCCCGCCCGTCACTTCTGTGAATTGGTCATCAGCCAGTCCCGCGCGTATGGTGAGGCGCTCGATCCCTCCAGCCGCGTTCAACCGCCAGACCGTGGCGATGCGCGTTCCCTCTTTTCCGCTTCGCCAACGCTCGAACTGCTTGCGCTGATCTTCGTTGAATGTCGATAGAAGCGACTGTTCGATACGCGAGACGAGCAGCAGGCGAAATGCGCCCGGATCGAAGGCGGGTGTCATCATGCCTGCGCTCGCTGTGGTGCTGCGCATCTCCTGGCTTACGGCCGATATAGCCTCTTTCAATATGTCGCTCTGCTTCGGATCGAGACCGAATTCACTCGTCAACCGCTCAGCCATCCGCTGGGCGCGTTCGGCGGGTTGTTCGCTCCGCGGCTCGGACCCAGCCGCCTCGCGCGGTCGAAAGCGGAACACGTCATTTGGGACGCGCAGCACGTTATCGCGACGCGCGCTTTCGATGCGGACGTTTGCCGTCATGCCAGGAAACAGGCGGCGATCCTCGTTCTTCGCCTCGATGATGACGGTGTAGGTCACGACATTGTTGATCTCGGTCGCAGCCAGCCGGACCTGCGTCACCCGACCTTGGAACTCGCGATCGGGATAGGCATCGACGCTGAATGTGACGGGGTTGCCCTCCGAGACGGCGCCGACATCGGCTTCGTTGACTTGCGCTTCGATGCGGATACGGGACAGATCTTGCGCAATCTGGAACAATTCAGGAGCCTGCAGGCTCGCGGCCACCGTTTGCCCCGGGTCCACGGTACGGGAAATCACGGTGCCGTTGATTGGTGAGCGGATAACGGTGCGGTCGACATCAACGAGGGCGGCCTCGAGCGCGGCTTTGCGCTGAGCGATGGTGGCCTTTGCGGTGTCAATCTGTGCGCGGGCCACGGCAATGTCGGCTTTGGCCACGTCTTCGTCGCGGATCGCGGCATCGAGCGTGGCTTGCGCGGCGAAGCCCTTTGATGCCAGGGACTTCTGCCGCGCGATCGTGCGCTCGGCGTTCTTGAGGACGGCTTCGGCACGCTGTAGCGCGGCCGTCTGGTTGGCCAGCGCCGCCTCGGCTGCGGCGAGATCCGCTTTGGCTTGCGCGGCTTTCGCTTCGAACGTGCGCGCATCCAACCTCGCCAGAACGTCTCCGGGCTGCACCTCAGAATTAAAATCGACCTCGACGGTCTCGATCTGACCCGAGAGTTGCGAGCCGATGCTGACGGTGACGAGCGCGCGGACGGGTCCCGACGTCGAGACGATCCGCCGGATCGTACCCTTGGTCGCCGTGATTGTTTCATAGCTCACGGCGTTACTAGGCGTGCGCGCATCCAGTAGCCAAACGGCCGCGATCCCGGCGGCCGCGAGCGGTAGCGCAAGCGCGAACAGGCGGGAGACGATGCGTCGGGAGCGGGGCCGGTTCATCGCGTCGGAACTTCGATGTTGGAAATTCGCATTCATAGCTAGCCGCTGTAAGTTACGATTATCAGACGCGCACAGTCTTCAGGAACCGTCGAACATGGATGATTTTTCAGAATAGCCAGGTCGGCCACAGGGTTCGTGTTTCACCTGCAGCCGAGCGGTCATTGTTGGGAGAGATGGGGTGCCCCGGCAGTCAGCGCGAGGGGCGCGCCGTGCGGGTCTCGCGGGCGGCCTGTCGATGGGTCAAGGTTTCGCAGCCGCGGTGGTTCCGGCAGCATGAACGCGAGATGAACGGGTTGTTCAAAGGTGGTTCAACGGCGCGACCGTAATGCCATTTCACCCTGATGACTAACTTCCCCGGCGTGATCCATGGGGGCCGAGCGCGCAGGGTCGCTCGGCCCTCGATCCTCTGGGGGCGATAGCCTCTCTGACAGTTGTGAGTGCTTGTCGACACGTCGTCACCGCCGCCCTTGAAACCGGCAGGTCAAGCGGCTAGGCGTAGGGCCGATCAATCGCGCGCCGCGCCAGCCCGCTATCGGAGTGCCCTGCCATGACGACCTTCACCCTGCCCCCGCTGCCGTATGCCTACGACGCGTTGGCGCCGCACATGTCGGCAGAGACCCTCCAGTTCCATCACGACAAGCACCATCAGGCCTACGTCGACAACGGCAACAAGCTGATCGTCGGTTCGGGCCTCGAAGGAAAAACAATAGAAGAGATTTGCGTCGCCGCGTTTGCAGGCAAGAACGCCGGTCTCGTCAACAACATCGGCCAGCATTACAATCATATTCATTTCTGGAAATGGATGAAGCCGAACGGCGGCGGCACCAAGCTGCCCGGGCGGCTCGAGCGGCTCGCGGCTGAATATGGCGGTTTCGACAAGATGCGCGCCGACTTCATCAATGCCGGTGTGACGCAGTTCGGCTCGGGCTGGTGCTGGCTCGCGATCCGCGACGGCAAGCTCGAAGTCCTGAAAACGCCGAATGGTGAAAACCCGCTCATGCACGGCGCACAGCCGATTCTCGGTTGCGACGTGTGGGAGCACAGCTACTACATCGACTACCGCAATCTGCGTGCGAAATATCTGGAAGTCTGGTTCGATAACCTCGTCAACTGGGACTACGTCGACGAGATGATGGGCTGAGGAGCACGGGCCATCAGGGATTGATCAATATCGGCATGCTGCCGGCCCGGCCTTGCGGTGGTGTCGCTTCGCGACGCCACCCTAGGTCGCGAAACCGCCCCGTTTCGTGCTAAGTCGGAGGCCAGTGCTTGGTGCGATGGGACTGACATGGCACGCGCCGCTTCGATCTGCACACTGATTTTCTGTCTTCACGGTGCGGGCTGTGCAAGCACGTTTGAACGTATGCCGGTGCCGTCGGCACAGGCCGAAGCGCACGCGCGTCTGCCTAAAATGACGAACGTGCGCATGTGGGCCGACGAGACCCCCACGAATCTGAAGGCCATGTTCCAAGATCGCCTATCGCACCAGAAGCCACTGGGGGCGAGTGCCGAAGTTGTGAAAGGCCGTCTGCAGATTGAAATTCTCGCGCTATCGGGCGGCGGCCCCGACGGGGCGTTTGGCGCGGGAGTTCTCGCAGGCTGGACGGCCCGCGGTGATCGGCCCGAATTCGAGCACGTCACGGGAGTCTCGGCGGGCGCAATCATCGCGCCGTTCGCGTTTCTGGGGCCCGAATACGATGCCACACTGCGTGAAATATGGACGAGCTACAACACCGAGCAACTCGCCACGCCGAACATCTTAGGGGGACTGTTGGGTGGCGCCGCGCTCGCCGATACCTCGCCCATGAAAGCGCTGATCGCGAAGTATGTTGATCGCGAATTTCTCAAGCGCATTGCCGCCGAATACAATCGTGGACGCATGCTCACGGTCGGCACGACCAACCTCGATGCAAAGCGCCCGGTCGTCTGGAACATGGGCGAGATCGCAATCCATGATACGCCGGAGGCGGTGCAGCTGTTCCGCGATGTCATTCTCGCGTCGGCGGCCATTCCGGGGCTCTTTCCACCCGTGCGCATCGAGGTCATCGTCGATGGGAAACGCTATGACGAGTTGCACGTCGATGGTGGCGTGACGCGTCAAATCTACGTCACGCCGGTGAATTTGCCGCTGCGGGCTTTCGATGCGCTGTACGCCAAGCCGCCGCAAAGACGCATCTTCCTCATCCAAAACGGAAAAATGCAGCCCGACTATGGCGCGGTGAAACCGGCGACGCTCGAAATTGCCAAAGAGTCGATCAGTACCCTTCTACTCTATCAGCACAAAGGCGATAACTATCGCATCTATCGGCAGGCGCGCGATGCGGGTGCCGAATTCAACACCATCTCCGTGCCCGAAACATTCAACGTAGCGGCCAAGGAAAAATTCGACATTGCCTATCAGCGCGCGCTCTACGAGGAGGGATATCGATTGGGACAGTCCGGCGCGTGGCGCAAGGCGCCACTCGACGTTCCTACCGAAGAAGCCCAATCCGGTAACAGCCGCCCTGCGCCTACGTCTGGGCGGCCGCCATCGGCAAATACGGCTTCGCCAAGGTCTCCGCCCTCACCCGCGGGCGCACAGCGCGAGCTGACATCCGCAACGGCATCGACAGGGCCATGATGACCTACGACCTTGCGAATTGCGTGTCTGGCTCGGCTCGGTACTGCCAGTTTTATCGAACTTGGACCGCGAAGCGGATCTGGTGATCGGCCGGCCCCGGATTGGTCGCTTTGGCAGGCGCCAGAACAATGGCCATGGTGGCGGCAATGGCAAGGGCTGCGGTCAGGAATTTCATGTCCAGGTCCCCAGGAACTGCGTGTCCATGGGGCGGAAATAGTTAGCCAAGCCTTAACGCGTCCTGAGCGGGCGGTTCAGTAATCGTTCATTACACAGTCGCTCAAGGCGCTGGGCCATCTCGGGCGTCTGCAAGCGCATTGAGGTAAGCCAGAAGCCGCTCGATGTCCTCGGTCTCGAAGACGAATACTGGCATATCGGGATGCCCTGAGACGATACCCTCCGCGAGCGCTTCGGCCAAGTTTTCGCTCGGGTAGAGTTCCGCCACCTCGCGGAACGGTGGCGCTTTGTCATGAGGGCTTGCATCCTCAAGCCCCGTTGCATGACAGCGGCTGCATTTCTCGACGACGATCGCGCGGCCTTCCTCCGCCAGTTGGTCTTGGAGGGCATCAACCTCTGCCGAAGCCGTTCGAGCGCCCGCGCAGAGAAGCAGGCAAACGAGGGCTGAAAGCCACACGCCGCGGTTGGTGATCATGTTTCGTCTCATGGTTGCGGCCGGATGGGGTTGCGAGCGTCTCATCACCGCCGTCCGCCCCGCACCGACCCGACAATGATGTTTTTGATTGTGGTCGCAATGGTGCGCGAGAGCGAGCGCTGCAACTCCTTGCCGACCATCTCGCCCATGCTTTGTGGGCGCCGCCCGCGCGATGTACTTGAGCCTGACGACGACGATCCCCCGCCGAGAATGACGTCCGTCCACGTCCCGCCTTGTCCAGCGTTGGCTTGACGAGCGGCTTCGTCGGTGCGGCGGGCCAGGATTTCATGCGCGCTTTCGCGGTCGATGGCCTGCTCGTACTTACCAAACACCGGGCTGTACTCGATGACGCTTAAGCGTTCATCGGCGCTGAGCGGTCCAATGCGGCCCTCCGGCGGACGGATCAGCGTGCGTTGTACGATCGAGGGTTCGCCCTTGTTTTCGAGCATGGACACAAGCGCTTCGCCGACCTTGAGCTCCATGATGACGCGCTCGGTGTCGAGATCGGGGTTCTTGCGGAACGTCGTTGCGGCTGTTTTGACCGCGCGCTGCTCCTGAGGCGTGAATGCACGCAGAGCGTGCTGCACGCGGTTGCCGAGCTGGGCGGAGACGCTGTTTGGCACGTCCATCGGGTTCTGGGTGATAAAATAGACGCCGACGCCCTTCGAGCGGATGAGGCGCGCGACCTGCTCAATGCGCTCCAGCAGCGCCTTGGGTGCTTCGTTAAAGAGCAGATGTGCTTCGTCAAAGAAGAAAACGAGTTTTGGCTTAGGCTGATCGCCGACTTCGGGCAGCGTTTGCCACAGACGCGTTAGCATCCACAGCAGGAAGGTCGAATAAAGCCGAGGCTTTTCCATGAGTTTGTCTGCGGCCAGGATGTTGACCACGCCGCGGCCGTCGGGCGCCATCCGCAGAAAATCCATGATGTCGAGTGCGGGTTCGCCGAAGAACTGGTTGGCGCCCTGTTCCTCGAGCACGAGGAAGCGGCGCTGGATGGAGCCGACCGACGTTGCGGCCACGTTGCCGTACTTGGCCGCGATTTCTTTCGATCGCTCCGAAATGTTGGTCATCAACGCGCGCAGGTCTTTAAGGTCCAGAATGGGCATGTGCTCGTCGGCCGCGACGCGGAACGCGATGTTGAGCACGCCTTCCTGTACCTCGTTGAGCTCAAGCAGTCGCGACAGCAGCAACGGCCCCATGTCCTGAACAGTGGCGCGGATAGGATGTCCCTGTTCGCCGAACACGTCCCAGAAGATCGAGGGGTAAGCACGGTTTCGGTAGTCGCCGTTAAGGCCCACGTCGCTCGCGCGTTTGACGAGAAAGTCCTTCGGTTCGCCAACGGCGGCGATGCCCGATAAATCGCCCTTAATATCGGCAGCAAACACCGGGACGCCTGCGGCCGAAAAGCCTTCGGCCAACACCTGAAGCGTGACGGTTTTGCCCGTGCCGGTCGCACCGGTGATGAGCCCGTGGCGGTTGGCAAGCCGCAATTCCAGGTATTCGGGCTTGACGCTCTTGCCGAGGAAGATTTTGCCGTCTTGCAGGACCGATGTGCTCATGGGTCGATAACTCCTTAGCGTCAGACGTCGGGTCCAGATACGTGGACGCGCTTTGTCTCGCGTGAATTGGGACAGCGTTCCGGGCCCTCTAGCCCCTGAAATGCAGACAGAAAAGCGGCTCCGGACCACACGAGCCGATGCGACTCGGACGCACAGAAGCCTCGGTCCTCCTTGGCATGGCGCCCCGCGCATTGCAAACCCCGGTTGCATGACACACACATCACGTTCTGGCGAAACAGTTTGCGGGATCTGTGACGGTGCGACGGACCGATCTGGGTGGGCGTTGGGGTGCGGCGACGGGTCGACCAACGCGCGGATTGCAGGGCGATTTTGGGGGTGCCAAGGCTGCCGTGGGCGCTTATAGACACCCACGATACTATGCTCGAGGACGAATGTGTTGTGATCTTGACCAACGAGGACTGTGCGATTTCATGACGACGGCTGAAGCATGTGATGGCGACACCCTGATCCCCCTCGCAGCTGACTTCGAGCCCGCCTCCCGCGAGGCCTGGCTCAAACTGGTCGACAAGGCGCTGAAGGGGGCGTCTTTCGAGAAGCGCATGGTCTCGCGCACTGCCGACGGTTTGGAGGTTCAACCGCTCTACACTCGCGCTGAAGACCTGCCCGGCGCGACGTCGAACATCCCTGGTCGCCCGCCCTTCGTGCGCGGAACGCGCTCAGCGACTTGCGGGCTTGGCTGGGACATCCGCCAGTTCCATGCGGGCGGCGATCCTAGAGCGGTGAACGCCGCCATTCTCGACGATCTTGCCGGCGGTGCGACGTCCATCACGCTGCAGATCGGAGCAACCGGACTTCCCTCAACCGGTGGGGCGCTGGCACAGGCACTCGAGGGAGTTCTGCTCGACATTTGCCCGGTTTCGCTTTTGGCCGGGGAGAAGTTCTCCCAGGCGGCCGAGCAACTGATGGCGCTGTGGACGGCACGGGGTATTGCTCTCGGCACGCGGCGTGGCCATTTCAATGCCGACCCGCTCGGCACCCTGGCCATGACGGGGCGGCTCGAAAAATCGTTGGATGAGGCACTCGGCGAGGCTATTGCGCTTGCTGCGGCCACCAGGGAGATGCCAGGCGTTACGGCGCTCTTGGCCGATGGCGACATCTATCACTGTGCCGGGGCGACTGAAGCACAAGAACTTGCGGCGATGCTGGCGACACTCGTCGCTTACCTGCGTGCCGCAGAGCGCGCCGGGCTGGCGCCGCCCGAAGCGCTGCCCAAAATCGCGGTTGGCCTAGCCCTCGATACGGATCAGTTTCTGGGGTTGGCAAAGCTCAGAGCCGCCCGCCGTCTGGTATGGCAGGTTGCCGACGCCGCGGGTGCGGGCTCGGCGGCTGCCAGCGTGCGCTTTGATGTCATCACATCCTGGCGCATGATGGCCAAGCGCGATCCGTGGACCAACATCCTGCGCACGACGGTTGCCTGCGCCGCCGGAGCCCTTGGCGGGGCGGATTCCATCACCGTGCTGCCTTTTACCTTCGCGCTCGGGCAAACCGATGCATTGGCGCGGCGCATCGCGCGCAACATCCAGATCGTCTGCCAGGAAGAGAGCAATCTCGGCCGCGTCATCGATCCGGCTGGGGGATCCTGGTATGTCGAGAAGCTCACCGATGATCTTGGTCGCAAAGCGTGGGCGCTGTTCCAAGAGATTGAACGTGAAGGCGGCATGGCTGGCGCTTTGCAATCGGGTTTTGTGCAGACGAAAATTGCGCAAAGCGCCGCTGTTCGCGCTCAAGCTATCGCCACGCGCCGCGTTGAGCTGACGGGTGTCTCGGCGTTCCCGCTGCTGGGCGATGATGGTGTTACAGCCGAGCCCTGGCCGGAGCCTCCACCCGTCGCGGGCCAAGCGGCAATGACGATCAAGCCTTTGCAGCTGTCGCGGCTCGCGGAGCCTTTCGAAGCCTTGCGCGATGCTGCCGATGCCCACGCCGCCGCGACGGGAAAACCTTTCGAGATCTTCCTTGCCAGCCTTGGACCGGTCATCGAGCACAATGTCCGCTCGACCTGGATCAAAAATTTCTTCGCCGCAGGCGGAATCGCGTCCAAGATGACGGACGGCTATGCGACGCCGGAGGAGGCCGTGACGGCTTTCAAAACCTCCGGATTGAAGGCGGCCTGTATCGCGTCTTCCGATGCAATCTATGCCGAAATCGCGCAATCGGCCGCCCGAGCTCTGAAGGCAGCAGGTGCCAAGCTCGTGTTGATGGCGGGCCGGCCCGGGGACGAGGAGAGCGCTCTGCGTGCTGCCGGGGTTGACGTTTTCCTTGCGGCGGGATGCGATGCCGTCGCGGCACTGCGTGATCTGCAAGCCCGGTTGTCATGACGGGGCGCGCCGGATGAACAAGAAAATTGGCCCGGGCCACTGCGCCATTCAAGAGTGCGACATGCTCAATCCATCTCGCCGCTGCTGGAGACGACGGCCGTGACCATCGTCAGCCATCGACATCGGTTTATTTTTCTCAAGACGCGGAAGACGGCCGGAAGCTCCGTCGAACTCTGGTTGGCCCCGCACCTCGACCCGGCCCAAGATCTCTTCCGCTCGGGTGAAGAGTTGCGCGCGGAGCATCCTGAAATCTGGTCGCGCTTTGATTCTCCAGCTCGGCATTTGAGCCGTCGTTTGGGCGAAGTGATGCGCCGCGCGCCCCGTTTTCGCGAGCATATGCCGGCAGCCGAAGTTCGTGATTATGTCGGGGAGGACGTCTGGCGCAGCTATCGCAAGATCACGATTGTGCGCGACCCCTGGGATCGCACGATCTCGCTGTGGAAATGGCGCGAGCGGCGGGAAGGTCAAACCGTGACGCTTGAGGACTTCGTTGCGGCCATGGCAGCAGGCGGCGCGCGGGCCAAGCAGATGGGGGCTGCGAGTTGGGATAATTGGCCGATCTATGCCATCGGCGATACGATTATAGCTGACGACATCATTCGCTATGAACGCCTCGAGGCAGAGATCCGCCGCGTCTTCGGGGCGCTTGGAATTTCGGGTCCGGAACTGCCGCGGGCGAAGTCCGGGGTGCGCCCGCCAGGCAGCACCACCGCAATTCTTACCGCGGAACTGATCGCAAAGATCGGCGAGCTTCACGCGCGGGAAATCGAGCATTTCGGCTACGTTGCGCCTCAAGCTACGCTCTCTGCGGCGACGTAAGCTCGAAGCGAGCGCGCCGTGGTCAATCCGCTCGCTTTTGTGTAAGCAGACTTGAGACACTGAAAGATCGAAAGACCGTTCACCATGACGTCCGCAATTCCCGATTTCACGAAGATCGAGCTGGTCAATCCCGCAGGGGGGGGTATGTCTGGCGCGGAAATGGGGGAGGCCTGGCTCACGCCTGAGGGCATTCCCGTGAAGGCGGTCTATACGGGCGCGGACACCGCCGGGCTTGATTTTCTGGATACCTGGCCAGGCATTGCACCCTACGTGCGCGGGCCCTATCCGACGATGTATGTCACCCAGCCCTGGACCATTCGCCAGTATGCCGGCTTCTCCACGGCGGAGGAGTCGAACGCTTTCTATCGCCGGAATATTGCCGCGGGCCAAAAGGGTCTCTCGATTGCTTTCGATCTCGCCACCCATCGCGGTTACGATAGCGATCATCCGCGCGTCAAAGGCGACGTCGGCATGGCTGGCGTCGCGATCGATTCCATTTATGACATGCGCACGCTGTTCGATGGCATTCCGCTCGAACAGATGACCGTCTCCATGACCATGAACGGGGCTGTTCTGCCTGTGCTCGCGCTATTCATCATCGCGGGCGAAGAACAGGGCGTGCCGCCAGAGCGATTAGCCGGTACGATTCAAAACGATATCCTTAAAGAGTTCATGGTGCGCAATACCTATATCTATCCGCCCGGCCCCTCGATGCGCATCGTGTCGGATATTTTCGCCTACACCAGTGCGAAAATGCCGAAATTCAATTCGATTTCGATTTCCGGCTATCACATGCAGGAAGCGGGTGCCACCGCAGATTTGGAACTCGCCTACACGCTGGCCGACGGGGTGGAATATGTGCGCGCAGGTGTCGCCGCCGGTCTTGATATTGATGCCTTTGCGCCGCGGCTTTCGTTCTTCTGGGCGATCGGCATGAACGTGTTCATGGAGATTGCTAAGATGCGCGCAGCGCGCCTGCTCTGGGCAAAGCTCATCAAAGACGAATTCCATCCGAAGGATCCCCGCTCGCTCTCCCTGCGCACGCATTCGCAGACATCCGGCTGGTCGCTTACCGCGCAGGATGTCTTCAACAACGTCACGCGCACTTGCCTGGAAGCCATGGCGGCCACGCAAGGCCACACCCAATCGCTGCACACCAATGGCCTCGATGAGGCTATCGCGCTCCCGACCGATTTCTCAGCCAGAATTGCGCGCAACACGCAGCTTTTGCTGCAGCAGGAAAGCGGCACGACGCGCGTCATCGATCCCTGGGGCGGCAGCTTTTATGTCGAACGGCTCACCTATGAGCTCGCTCTCAAGGCGCTTGCGCATATTCGCGAAGTCGAGGACTTGGGTGGCATGGCGAAAGCTATTGATGCCGGTATTCCGAAAATGCGGATCGAAGAAGCCGCTGCCCGAACGCAAGCGCGCATTGATACGGGCAAGCAGACGATCACCGGCGTCAACAAGTTCCAAATCACCGAGGATGCCAAGATCAATCTGCTCAAAGTCGACAACGCGGCGGTCCGCGAAGCTCAGATTGCTAAGCTCCAGCGCCTGCGTGCCGAGCGCAATGAGGCCGAAACGCAGGCCGCGCTGGCCGCGCTCACGCAGGGTGCGCGCGGAACGGAAAACCTGCTCGATTTGTGCGTGAAGGCCGCCCGCGCAAAGGCGACCGTCGGCGAGATGTCCGAGGCGATGGAGAAAGTCTTCACCCGTCACCGTGCCGAGATTCGGGCCATTTCGGGCGTCTACCGTTCGGAGGCTTCCATGAGCTCAGATGTTGCCACAGCATTGAAGCTGGTCGAAGCGTTCGAGGAGCACGACGGCCGCCGCCCGCGCATCCTGATCGCCAAGCTCGGCCAGGATGGCCATGACCGTGGCCAGAAGGTGATCGCGACAGCGTTTGCTGACATCGGCTTTGACGTCGATATCGGACCGCTGTTTGCCACCGCAGAGGAAGCCGCACGGCAGGCGGTTGAGAACGACGTGCATATTGTCGGCGTATCCTCGCTGGCGGCAGGTCATCTGACGCTGGTGCCCGAACTCAAGGCAGCGCTCGAACGCGAGGGCCGCGGCGACATCATGATTGTCGTGGGAGGCGTCATCCCACCCGGTGATTATGAGGCACTCTATGCCGCGGGCGCCAAGGCCGTATTTGGGCCCGGGACGAACATACCCAAGGCTGCCGCCGACCTCATTATTAAGCTCAACGAGCAATTGGGCTACGCCAAGCTCGCCGCCGAGTGACAGCTTGGTCGAGGCGAATGCGTCACGGCTTGCGGTTTGCGCCGCACGTCACCATGTCCCGTGGGGTGATGGAAACGCCAGTTGACGAGCGGATCGACAAGCATGACGAGCCGATCGCAAACCCTACAACCCGCGGCCGGTGATGACCGAGATGGAGGCGCTATCGAGCGCGCACAACCGACCATTGGCCTTGCTCTGGGTGGCGGTGGGGCGCGGGGGCTCGGCCATGTCGTCATGCTTGAGGCCTTCGACGAGTTGGGTTTGAGGCCCTCTCTGATTTCGGGAACCTCGATCGGTGCTGTCATCGGTGCGGCCTACGCCTCCGGCATGACTGCGCGTCAGATCCGCGCGCATATGGAAGAACTGCTATCGGTCCGGCTCGAACTCGTTCGCGATCTCTTTTCAGCCCGGGCCAAGCCCCGTGCCAGGGTGGCAGGCATTTTCGCACAACGCTACGCCGTCCTGTCGCCGGAGGCGCTGCTGGAGGTGATCTATCCGCCTCGTGTGGCCCGCTCGTTTGAAGATCTCGAAATCCCTTTCAAGATCGTTGCAACGGACTTCTATGGCTTGGAGCCGATCGTCTTCTCGCAAGGCCCGTTGCGCCGCGCGGTTGCTGCCAGTATGGCGCTACCGATGCTGTTCGAACCGGTCCTAGTCGGCGATCGCGCGTGCATCGACGGCGGCCTCGTCAATCCTCTTCCCTTCGATCTGCTCAAAGGCTGCGATGTGACAGTTGCAATCGATGTGTCCGGCACGCCGGTCAGCCAGCCCGATCGTGCGCATCCAACGGCGACGGAAGCTCTGTTTGCCGCCTCTTTCATTTTCGAGCGCACCATCATCCGCGAAAAGCTCAAATCGGAGCGACCCGACATTTACATGCAGGCCGGAACCAACCATTTCCAGTTGCTCGACATCTGGAAAGTTAGGGACATCCTGTCGGCTGCGGAGGACGCGAAGGCAAATCTAAAGGCCAAGCTCACGCGAATCTTATCATCTGAGACAATTGCCACGCCAAGCCTGCCGCCTCCAACTGCTGAGGACAGTGGAGTTCAAACGCGCAATCCAGCCTCGCCACGTTTGAAGCGCAACCGGCCCATCCTTCGGCGGCTGAAGGCGCTGCGTGCACAAGCACAGGATCAGCGCGACTGATTGCGCCGCTCGAAAAAAAAGGTCCGTAACAGTTGGCTTGCTGCGTCCGCTGCAAGTCCAGAATAAATTTCCGGCACATGATGACAGGTCGGATGCGAAAAGACGCGTGCGCCATGCTCGACCCCGCCTCCTTTGGGATCGCTGGCAGCGTAATACAGGCGTCGGATGCGGGCGAAGGAAATCGCTGCCGCGCACATCGGGCACGGCTCCAGTGTGACGTACAGATCGCAATCGATCAAACGTTCGGATCCACGGGTTGCGCAGGCCTGACGGATCGCCAGCATCTCGGCATGTGCCGTCGGATCGGCGCGCTCGCGGGTCTGGTTGCCGGCGCGCGCAAGCACGACTCCGTCGGCTGCGATGATAACCGCACCGACGGGGACTTCTCCGCGCAGCGCGGCCGATTGCGCCTCCTCAAGCGCCAGTTCCATGTGGCCGCTGCGTGTGTGCGATGTCATAACTGGCCTACGTTCCCGGTTTCGTTCGTGTGCCGCGCAGCCCGTCCCATTTGCGGCAAAGTCTGAGATGAGAGTGCACTGTGATGCGCAAGAGCCAGGATGGTCAACGCCAGAAACGCGCCAAGGGAAAACCGCCACGGTGGCAATCGGCCGAAGGTGTGCCGCAACGTGAGCTTGCTTCGGGCAAGGCGCGACTCGGCGGGCGCATGTCTCCTAAAGGCCTGTCGTCTGCGTCTTCAAGCAAGTCGGCTCAGAGCAATGATGGCGCCGGAAAAGGCGAACCCGCCCTCAATACCGCTCGGTCTGCTTTAGCCGATTTTGGTCCCATGCGGATTGCCCGCGCGATGGCGCGAGCGGGGCTTTGCTCGCGTCGAGAGGCTGAACGCTGGATTGCGGAAGGCCGGGTGAGCGTCAATGGACGTGTGCTCGCGTCCCCAGCAGTTGAGGTCACAGCGACCGATACTGTGCTCGTGGATGGCAAGCCCCTACCAGCTGCCGAGCCGGCGCGTCTTTGGCGCTACTACAAGCCGCGTGGTCTGGTAACGACGCACGTCGACCCCCAAGGGCGGCCGACGGTCTTTCAGAAGCTACCGCCTGAACTGGGCCGTGTCATTTCGGTCGGCCGCCTCGACTTCAATACCGAAGGGCTGTTGCTGTTGACCAACGACGGCGCGCTCGCCCGGCATTTGGAGCTGCCAGCGACGGGTTGGATCCGACGCTACCGTGTGCGGGCGCACGGACGTGTCAGCGCGGAGGATCTTAAGCAACTGGAGGGTGGAATTTCTATCGATGGCGTCGATTACGGACCTGTGACGGCGACGATCGACTCGACACAAGGGGCCAACACCTGGCTCACGGTTGCGATCCGTGAAGGCAAGAATCGGGAGGTGCGCAAGATTTTGGCGCATCTTGGCCTCGAGGTCGCGCGGCTCATTCGTATTTCGTTTGGACCATTTGAGCTTGGCTCTCTAGCGACCGGCGCGGTCGAAGCCATTAAGCGCCGTCATATCGCGGACGCCGTCGGCAAAAGCGTCGCGGGCGAACTTGGGCTGATCGAGACTTCTCAGCAGCGCAGAGAGCGCCACGCACGCGGGGCCGAACGCGGGCGTTCGCAAGAGCAGGACGCTCCACATACCCCGAACGTTCCAAGCAAGCCAAGTGGGGCAAAGAAGGGGGCGCCGTCGTGAGGGTCGTTGCAGGACGCTTTCGCGGGCGCACGCTCACCAGCCCGTCGCATGAAGGCTTGCGGCCAACCTCCGACCGCGTGCGCGAGAGCCTGTTCAATATTCTGGAGCACGCTATCGCAGGCTTTAATCTGGAAGGCGTGCGCGTTATCGATCTGTTCGCAGGAACCGGCGCGCTCGGGATCGAGGCGATTTCGCGAGGGGCGGCCTATTGCCTGTTTGTCGAGGAGAACGCCGAGGCGCGCGGCCTCATCCGACAAAATGTCGAAGCGTTGGGCCTAACGGGAGCAACGCGCATCTTTCGCCGTGATGCGACGTCGCTCGGGCCGGCCGGTACGATGGCACCGTTCGCACTCGCCTTTGTCGATCCGCCCTACGGCAAGGGACTTGGCGAGAAAGCGCTCACATCGCTGGCTGCAGGTGGCTGGCTTTCGCCCGGTGCGCTCGTCGTCTGGGAGGAACGCGCGAAGGTGCCGCTTGTCTGGCCGCCCGGTTTTAATGGCTTCGATGTGCGGACGTGGGGCGATACGCAGATCGCATTCGCTCGCTACGCTGGCGCGTGAAGAAGCGGCGCAGTCCGCGCATGTCTTTAAGAATTTCGCGTGCCGCATTGTGTCCTGGCACACCGGAGACGCCACCGCCGGGATGCGTGCCCGCGGCACACATGTAGAGCCCTGGTAGGTGTCCACGGTAATCGGCAATGCCGGCCGCCGGCCGCATGGAGAAGACCTGATTGAGTTTCAAGCTGCCGTGGAAGATACATCCGCCGACGAGGCCAAACTCCTGCTCCAGGTCCTTGGGCGAGAGGATTTTGCGGGCGATGACAGAGCGCGCGAAGTTCGGCGCGTAGGCGTCCATGGTGCGGATGATGAGATCGGCCACCTCCTCGCGATGATCATCCCAGTCGCGACCTCCCGACAGCGTCGGACTGAAATGTTGACAAAAGAGGCTCGCGACATGTTTGCCCGGTGGCGCGAGCGTATCGTCGAGCGTGGAGGGAATACACATTTCGATGATCGGTTCACGGGACCAGCCGCCGGCTTTGGCGTCGTCGTAGGCGCGCTCCATGTACGCGAGCGAGGGGCAGATGAGGATCGAGCCGGTGTGATGCAGGGCGCAGTCCTTGCCCGGCCGTGCTTTGAAATCTGGCAATTCGCTGAGGGCTACGTTCATACGGAAAGTACCGGAGACAGAAATATAGCCGTCGATGTCCTCTTTGAGCTCATCGGGCACATGACGCGGGTCGAGCAGTCGACCAAACAGCAGTTTGGGGTGAACGGCCGAGACGACGCGATCTGCCCGATACACGCGGCCATCTCTCGTGACGGCGCCCGCAACGGCACCATTTTCGACGAGGATTTGAGTGACGGGACTTGAGACCTCAACCAAGAGGCCGTGCGCCTCACCCGAGCGTCGAATGGCGTCGGATATGGCACCCATCCCACCCTTGGCATGCCCCCACATGCCGCGCACACCGTTCACCTCACCGACGACATGATCAAGCAGGATATATGCCGTCCCGCCAGCGTAGGGGCTGACGAAACTGCCCACACTCGCAAGATATCCGAAGGAGGCAGTGACGGCGTCGTCCGTGAAATAGCGCGCAAGGAAATCCGCAGCCGACATGGTGAGGATGTCGACCAACAAGCTGCGCTCGCGCACCGTGAGCTTGCGGGCTGCGCGCAGAGTTGTGAGCGCGCTTATGATGTCGCTGATGCGGCCATCGAGATTGGGCGGTGTCGTGAGCATCAATTCGCGAAACACGGGTACCAGCGCCGACAAGTCCCGATCGAACCGCTCGTAGCCCTCCACGTCGGCTGGATTGCGCTCGCGAAGCTGACGCACGAACTCCGAGCTGTCTGGTCCATACATCAGGTAGGTGCCGTCGGGTTGCGGGAAAAATCCATCGCACGCGCGTGGAATGACCTCGAGACCAAACCGTTCGAGCTCGAGTTCGCGGATCACCTTGGGATTGAGCAGGCTAACGACGTAAGAGCAGCTGGAGTTGCGAAAGCCGGGCGCGAACTCCTCCGTCACCGCCGCTCCGCCCGCAATCGCGCGGGCTTCGAGGACCTTCACCTTCAAGCCGGCGCGCGCGAGATAGGCCCCGCAGGTGAGCCCGTTATGCCCACCACCAATGATGAGAGCGTCGAGCTGATCACGCGTCGTCGTCATGTTCGCAGCCTGCCATTCGCGCTTGCGTCGGTAGTGCCCGAAACTTTAGCTGGTTTTCTGGGTGTCGGCACGTCCCGATTGCGCCGAGCGCCCCGTGTCCTCATTGAGCACCATGAGCAGCGGCGTCAGCCCTTCGACATCGACGATTGGAAAAATTTCCAAATCGCGGCGCGCTTTGGCGCTCCATCCCGCGATCGACAAAGCGCGTTCGGCCTTCGAGAACAGTCCGTGGTTGCGTAACGGATCGAGCGACAGAAACTCCCGGTCCTGCGCGTTGAGTTTATCCTCGCTCTTGCCGATTTCCCTAAGCCAGTTCTTGCGAATCTCGGTTAAGTCCGTGCCGCTCGCCTTGCTTTCTTCGATCTTGAGTAATTCCAGTTCATCCGGCTTTTGACGCCAAAAGCGCGGCCAGTCCCGCTGCCAAAATCCTGGTTTTGCGGGCCAGCGCACGAGGTCTAAATCGGCGAGAACGCCGGCGAGCTGATTCATGGCGACCGCGCGCTGGATCTCGCGTTCCTTGGCGGCCTGGTCGAGATTTTCGTCAGCGCCGGCGCTGTAAAGGTTCGGGATGACGAGATACGAGGCGCGCTTGTGATGCAGAAAGTGGCGGCGCACCCACTCCATATCTGCGCCCTCGTCGGTACGTTGGATTGCGGTATGGATCGCTTCACGGATTTGGTGGACGACCTCGCCTGACGGTCTCAGCGTCGCCGCGGGCGGGGGATTGAGGATGGCAAGCGCGAGCAGGCCGAGATCGACACCGATCGTCGCCAAGAGGGCAATCAGATCGCGACCGGTGATGGGATCGCCTTCGCTGGTGTGCGAAAACGGTGCCGTGCCCCCTGCAGCGATGTAGGCGATGAGGCTCGAGGAATAGGCTCCGATATTTTTCCAGAGGTTCTTGACGGCGTTGGCGACGCCAGCTGGCCCTTCACTGAAGGCGGCTTCGCGCAAGCGGATCTCGGCTGGTTGATCGGCTTGCTCGGCGGCCTGCAAGAGCCGCTGTGCGAGAGTGGGATCGTAGCACGTAAAACCGGGCTTGCCCGGCTCGACGGATACTGTCGCCGCCAGCGCCCGCATTTCTGCCGCCGTCGACTTACCCAATTCGTTCGATCGGGCCGCGATCGCGCGCGCTTTGCCGCGGATCTCGGACGCTTTCGACTCGAAGGCCTTCTGTCGCTCCTCGAACGTAGAGCCGCCCAATTGGGCTGCCGTATCGCGCAGTTCCTCGGCATCGCGCATC
The DNA here is from genome assembly GCA_021813195.1 of Pseudomonadota bacterium. Next base: position 7,153 of record JAKALI010000002.1, on the reverse strand, counting down.
ACGGGTTCGAGCCAGGCGCGTGTCATGCCGTCCCGCAGCGTCGTGACGCTGTCGCGGACACTGCGGCGGGCATTGTAGAGCGGGCCACGTCCCGCACCCGATGCCCGCCCGCAACTGCCGCCGCTCGTCTCCTCGCGGCTCATTTGACTTTCTGACCACGAGACGACATTGTCGAGCTGGGAGCGAACGGCATCGAGCCGTGCCGCAATTGCACTGCTGGCATCGCGCGCATCTTCCTGCAAACCGGCTAACCCAGTGCGCGTGGCTTCCTCGCCCGAGATCAGGCTCCACCAAAATCCGTAGCCGAATCCAACCGACCACAGGGCGAGAAAAACATACATGACCAGCATGACCAGCCGATCGGTGAGCTTGCGCTTGGCGCCAAAAATCTCGCGCAAGGCGAGCCACATGAGGAAGGTCAGGGCAACAACAACGCCGATGACCAAAACGTCGCTCGAAAGCGACAATGCACCCGTGCCTCCAGTCGGAGTTTGCGAGACGCCGACAATGAAGTCGTGCATGCCATGCCACGTGGCATAACCGGACAGGAGGAGTAGCATCAGCGAGGCGATGCCGATCAAGGTATTGCGGCCGAGCACATAGTAAAACGCTGTGCCGATGCTCTCGCGAACCGACGCCATGGCTTGGAACTCCCCCAACGCAAAACCCCTCGCATGCCGCATACACCACTTGGCGTCGATTGTCGCGGGGGCGCCCGGGCGTCTCAGACCCGTTTCGGGCCCGATTGCGGTGGGGATGCCGCATTCCAGCCGCACCGGAATGCTCAACGCTGGCCATCGCTTTACGCTTCAGGAGAAGCACGCAATGCTGCAACGGATGATCGTGATTGGCGTGGCCTCTGTATGGGTCGCAGTCCATTGGCTCGGCTCCAGCGTCGCGCGAGCAGAAGTTTACGATATCGATCCCGACCACACGGAAGTCCGCTTCACATGGGATCACCTCGGCATGTCACGTCAGGGCGGCCGATTCACTGCTGTCACGGGGACGTTGCATTTCAATCCCACCGATCCGTCCTTGAGCCGCGTTTCGGTTCGCATTCCGCTCAAGAGCATTCAGACGGGCGTCAAGAAACTGGACGACCATCTCATCAACTCGCGCGAGTTCTTCGATGTCGTGGCGCATCCCGAAATTTCGTTCACCAGCACGCAGGTCGAGCCGACGGGGGCGCGAACGGCACGCGTCACCGGCGATCTCGCCATGAACGGCATCACGCGCCCGGTGGTGCTGGATGTGACGTGGAACTTCAGTGGCGAACATCCGTTGGCCGCCATTAACCCGACCTTCGCAGGCATCTACGCGTCCGGTTTCTCTGCGACGACGCAATTGAGGCGCTCCGACTGGGGGCTGACGCGGACCATTCCGTGGGTCTCCGATGAGATCCTAATTTCGATTGAGACCGAGCTGCATCGCCGTCCATTGCCCGTCATCGCGCATGAGCCGCCTGATGGTGCCCCTGCCGCAGACGCACAGCAGTCGCCGCCAACAGTCGATGGCACGTCCATCGCACCGACCGGCGCTCCCGTCGAGCGGGAAGACGCGCGCCAAGCCGAAATGCCGGATGCCGCCGAATCTGGGGCTCAGTCGGAGGCGTCTTCCGCCCGCGCACCATGAGCCGGCTCTGGCGCTGGCGCCTCCCGCCGAGTTGGCCTATAAGTTGGCCAAACGGAAGATGGGCTATTCCCACAGCCGCCTTGCGAAACCTGCGCTTCGCGAGAGCGGCTGCGCGAATCCTGGAATGAGATATGAGATGACGGCAAATTGGTCCCCGGACAGCTGGCGTTCGAAGCCGATCGTGCAGGTGCCCGAATATTCCGATCCAGCGGCGTTGGCGGAAGTCGAGGAGCGGCTTGCGACCTTCCCGCCACTGGTGTTTGCCGGTGAAGCCCGGGAGTTGAAGAAGTCGTTGGCGAACGTTGCCGCGGGGCAAGGCTTCCTCTTGCAGGGCGGCGATTGCGCAGAAAGTTTCCTCGAGCACCGCGCCGATAATATCCGCGATTTTTTCCGCGTCTTTCTCCAGATGGCGGTTGTCTTGACGTACGCGGGCGGCAGCCCTGTGGTGAAGGTCGGCCGTATTGCTGGGCAATTCGCCAAGCCGCGCTCCTCGCCGACGGAAAAGAAGGGCGATCAGGAGCTGCCGAGCTATCGCGGCGACATCATCAACGGGCCGGAATTCACGCCTGCCGCGCGCATTCCCGATCCCCAGCGTCAACTCGAAGCCTACCGGCAATCGGCGGCGACGCTCAATCTGATCCGCGCGTTTGCAACGGGCGGTTATGCGGATCTGGAACGTGTTCACCAGTGGAACATGGGGTTCGTCAAGGATAGCCCGCAGGGCCATCGCTACCAGGAACTCGCCGACCGTATCGCCGAAACGCTGGGCTTCATGCGCGCGTGCGGCATCACGAGCGAGAATACCCCGCAACTGCGCACCACAAGCTTTTATACCAGCCACGAGGCGCTGCTGCTCGGCTACGAGCAAGCGCTGACACGGCGCGATTCGACGTCGGGGGACTGGTATGCCACCAGCGGGCACATGCTGTGGATCGGCGATCGCACCCGCCAGCCTGATCATGCGCATGTCGAGTTCTTCCGCGGCATCAAGAATCCGATCGGGCTGAAGTGTGGCCCAACGCTCGAACCGGATGGACTGCTGCGCCTGATTGAGATCCTCGATCCGAAGAACGAGCCTGGCCGGCTGACACTGATCTGCCGCTTCGGACACGACAAGGTGGACAAGCATCTGCCCAAGCTCATCCGCGCGGTCGAGAAAGCCGGACGCCATGTCGTGTGGTCGTGCGATCCCATGCACGGCAACACGATCTCGGCAGTCTCAGGCTACAAGACGCGGCCCTTCGATCGGATCCTCAAAGAGGTGGAGATTTTCTTTGACGTCCATCGCGCGGAAGGCACGCATGCCGGCGGTATCCACGTCGAAATGACCGGACAGAATGTGACGGAGTGCACGGGTGGTGCGACGGCGATTTCCGAAAGCGATCTGCAAGATCGCTACCACACGCATTGCGACCCGCGCCTCAATGCCGATCAGGCCCTCGAGCTTGCCTTCCTAGTCGCCGAGCGCATGAAGCTGGAGCGCGGGACGCGTGGGGTCGAGGAACCGGTGCAGGCCGCGGAGTAACGCTCCCCTCACCTGTGGTCTCGGTTAAGCCAGCGTTCTTATATGACCGTCGCAAGTTCCGGGGCCTGATCACGGTGCAGCGGGCAGGCGCACGCCGAGGCCGCCAATGACCTGATGGCTGGTGAACTGTGTCTCGGCCCAGCCACCGGGTGGCTCGGTCCCGCGCCACCAGCGCTGGAATTGTGCCCACAGATCGGTTGGCAAGACGTAGCCGTCGCGTTCGCTGAGCGGCATGCGGTAGTCAGCGAATGTGAATTTGTATTCGAGGAAATACGACATCCGCGCCAGCCGCAATTCGATGCCGAACAGGGCCTGCGCGACGGGTCCGGCCATCTGGTATTCGTAGGTCCGCGCCGGGTCACCCTTCACGTGGACTTCGGAATGCGGCAGTGACACGCCGGCGCCGATGCCGACATAGGGCGAAACGCGCAACGAAAAACTCGGCAGCCGCAACAGGCCGTTGAGGGTCAGCATATTGTGGCCGTGGCTGGCCTCCAGCTTGTTGAAGATGTCGCCGATCAGCGCTTTTTCCGGGGCAGGCTTACCCGCGAGCGTGCCCTCAAAGCGCGCTTCCTGATCGCGGCGCGAAATCGCTTTCGAATGCGTGAAGTCGAGCATCGAGCCCATCCGTCCATGCCCCAACCAGCGCGCGATCCGCACGCCGTAATAGATCGGGTTCGTGAACGGCTGGCCTTGCCATTCAACGTCGCGGACGGTGAAGTCGTGTTTGCCAATGTTCATGATTCGAACGTCGCTATCGTAGGTGTAGGGCACGCCGCCATAGGCGGCCACGAGCCATTCGCGTCCCGTCAGCGCCGACGATGGTGAATCCGGTGCGCCACGGACCGCGCTGGGTACAGCTGAATCTTCGGGCGTCGAAGCAGGCTCGGCGGCCATCATCACTGCCATGGCGCCAAGCAGGGCCAAGCCCGCAAGGCAAGTCGACAGCGTCTCCATGGACGATGCCCAGCTCGGGCGGACACGGGGACCCCGCACATGGGACCAGGATCCCCACCTCGGTGCGATGAGCAACACACGCGTCGCAAGTCCCTTCATGCTCTCTCCCCCCGGCAGCGGGCCCATCTCGGACCAGGATGTCGCCCGCCGCTTGCCATGCCTGACTATGCTACGTCTTGATACCGGTCAAAGGTCGCCGATCAGGACTTTTCGAGGGGCGGTTCGGCCAGACGATCGATCATGCGCTTGATGGCGATGATCTGCGGCGCCGAGCGGGTCAGGAAGTCCCGGCCCGTGTAGCCCCACCAATCCCAACATCCCTGTGGATTGTTTGCCTTCGACGCAGCGATCTGAGGGAAGAGCACCAGGATGCGGTTGGCCTCGGCCCACCGTGCCAGTCCCGAGCCCGTGATAAAGGCATCGCCGACGCTCTCGCGGGATTGGGCGCAGCCGTGGAACGCAACGTGGACCCTGCAGCCGCCCGCCTGACACGGTTCGGGTATGTAGACGACACCGTGTTGGGCAAGGCCCGCATCATCGAGATCGCGCGTGAATGGGGTCTGATCGAACACGAGATAGGATCCTTGCAGCTTCGCCACGGGTGGCGCCAGTGGACCTAGGATGTGCTGCAAGAGATCACCCGCCTGATCGTAATCGCAATCGACCACATAAGGCTTCTCGGAAACCTCGCACGCGCCGCCGGCACTTTCCGTGACGAACGCATGGCCCGCAGGTAGATCGGCGACGAATTTGATCTGCTGCTGCGGAACACCAAGAGCCCGGTAGAACTCCACGGCGGTGGCGACGATGCCGGGCACCACGGTGCGGTCATTCGTGCCTGAGAACACATAGATTCGGTCGGAGACGACCTCGCTGATCGGATCAATCGTTCCCTGCTCGGAGCGTTGCCGCGCCTTGTCCGCCAAGACGTGTGCATTCGGCACGCCCCATAGGATCATGGCATTGAGCATGCAGCCCGATACGGCGCGCGAGGCGTTGAGCATGGTGGCGGCGGGTCCGACGACCAAGCCGGCGAAGGCACTTTCAGCGCATCCATATGGCCCGCCAGCGATGATCGCTGCGCCGGCCACATCTTTGGCGTGCGCCATTTGGAATTGGCCGGCCATGTAGGCCCCCGACGAGATCCCTGATACCGAGATGCCGCGAGCTATCGCGCCGAGGCGAGGCAACTCGGCGATCTTGGCAGGCGAGCAGGCTGGAAAAATCAGCAAGCAGCCGACGGCAACATGGGTAAGGATTCGGCGCATCAAGCATCCATGTCATATCTGCTTGGATGCTATCCGATCGCTGGGTATGTGCGCTATGGGCGTGCCGGTCTGCTACTTGAGGCGAACCGTCACGCGGTCGCTGCGGCCCTCGGCATCGACGATTTGCAATTTCACGAAACCCGGTCCGCGCGGAATGTAAGCGAATTCGCGCGATTGCGAGTCATCGGTAACGGGGGAACCATCGACGAGCCAAGTCAGCGGCAGGGCCCCGCCCTCAGCCCGCACGACCAGAGGCTCGCCGGCATCCCGCTCGCTCCAATCCAGTTCCGAGCGATCGGGCGGAAAGGCGATCGCAGGGGGGCGTGTGACGAGGCCACCCTGGATGATGACGTTCTCTGTTCCCCCATTCTGAAAGCGTTTGAGGGGTGCTGGCAATTCCGCGCCGGAAACCCGCATTACCCCCGCGGGCTGGGCCTTAAACGGCGTGCGGCGCTCGCTCACCCGTTGGAACGCATCGAACAGAATGGGAGCGGCCGCGGTGCGGCCCATGAGGCCCGGAACAGAAATCCCATCCGGCCGCCCAACCCAAACGGCAATCGTGTGGCGTCCGTCGTACCCGACGGCCCACGCGTCCCGATAGCCATACGAAGTGCCGGTCTTGTAGGCGATACGTCCGGCGCGTGCATTCATGGGAACAGGCGCGTCTTTGAGGATATCGGTCACGTACCATGCGGCGACGGCCGACATCAGCCGCGTGCGCTCGCGATCACGGGCAGCGGCAAGCCGCGCTTGAAGAGATGGGCTGTCCTGACGCCACGCCAAAGGCAAGGGCTCCCCGCCGCGCGCAAGTCCGACGTAGAGTTGGGCCAGATCCTGTAGCCGCATACCGATGCCGCCCAGGGCAATGGCGAGCGAGGGCCGCGTGTCGGGGGGCAGCACCGTTGGTATGCCCGCGCGCGCGAGGCGCGCGGTCATCCGCTCCGGACCAAGGGCATTGAGCAGGGCAACGGCCGGTACGTTGAGCGAGAGCCCGAGCGCTTCGCGCATGGTGACCGTACCGCGATACTCCTCGTCGAAGTTCTCAGGCCGATACATGCCAAAGCGAGTGGGGCGATCCTCGATGAGCGTTTCAGGGTGGGCGAGTCCTTCGTCGAAAGCAAGACCATAGATGAGAGGTTTGAGCGTCGAGCCCGGCGAGCGGATGGCGCGCACCATGTCGATGGCGCCAGAGCGTTCGGGATCGAGATAGCTGGGCGATCCGACGTGGGCGAGGACGTCGCCGGTCTCGTTCTCGACGACGAGCACAGCCGCCGACAATTTTGAGCCAATCAGCTTGGTTTGCTCGGTGACGAGAATTTCGATGGCCCTTTGGAGGTCGCGATCAAGTGTCAGGCGATGGACTTTGAGCGCGGGATTGAGGGCGGCCTCAAACTCCGAAAGATGCGGCGCGAGTTTCGGGAAGTTCAATCGTGCGCGCGGTACGCTTTCGGATTTGGCCCGATCGCGCTCGGCTGCGGAAATGACACCCCGTTCGAAGGCGCGGTCGAGCACGCGGTCACGCGCGCGCTGTGCGGCCTGCCAGTGCCGGTCGGGCCTGCGGGTCTCGGGTGATTGTGGCAGCGCGACGAGCAGCGCCGCCTCGCCGATCGACAATCGTTTGGGCTCCTTGCCGAAATAGGCGAGTGAGGCTGCGCGCACGCCCTCGATGTTGCCGCCGAATGGAGCGAGTCGGAGATAGAGCGTCAGAATCTCGCGCTTCGTCAGTCGTTCTTCTAATTGGAGCGCGCGCACCATCTGCCGCAGTTTCGCT
>JAKALI010000162.1 GCA_021813195.1 Pseudomonadota bacterium | reverse complement strand
CTGCGTGAGGGTGATATCGTTAACATCGACGTGACACTCATCGTCGATGGCTGGTACGGCGATACCAGTCGCATGTATCCCGTGGGCGAGGTTTCCCGGCGGGCGGAGCGGCTGATGACGATCACGTACGAAGCGTTGATGCGCGGCATTGCCGTTGTCAAACCCGGCGTATCAACGTGTATGATCGGAAAGGTCATCCAAAGCTATGCTGAAGCCGAGCGCTGCTCGATCGTGCGTGAGTTCTGCGGGCATGGTCTGGGTCGCGTGTTTCACGATCGCCCCAACATTTTGCACTACGGCGAGGACGGCGAAGGCGTCGTGATGCGACCGGGCATGTTTTTCACGATCGAACCGATGATCAATCTCGGCAAGCCGGCGGTGAAAGTGCTCGCCGACGGATGGACCGCCGTAACGCGTGACCGGGAACTGTCGGCGCAGTTCGAACATACCGTCGGTGTGACGGAGTCGGGCTGCGAGATCTTCACGATTTCGCCCGCCGGCTTGCACTGTCCGCCGTACGCACCGGCCAGACCCCAGAGCGTGATTTAGGAACCGATCGAAGCGGAGTGTATCATCGACGATGATGGCGGGCGCAAACAGGGATGACGATCATTCGCCCGCGCCGGGCCTCTTCGATGCTGCTCTACCGCTCCACATTGGTCATCGTCAGCGGCTGCGAGAGCGCTTTCGTATCGGCGGACCTGAGGCCCTGCCCGATTATGAATTGCTGGAGCTCGTGCTATTTCGCGCCATTCCTCGGCGGGATACCAAGGATCTCGCCAAGCGGCTCATCGCACGGTTTGGCTCGTTCGCAGAAGTCGTGAATGCTCCCGAGCCGCGGTTGAAAGAGGTGCCGGGGGTTGGCGAAGCCGTCATTGTCGAACTTAAACTCATTCGCGCCGCAGCCTTGCGCTTGACGCGATCGACCCTTATCCAGCGGCCGCTGCTGTCGTCCGGGCCGGATGTGGTGGCCTATCTCACCACTGCCCAGGGCTACGAGCACACAGAGAAATTCCGCATCCTGTTCTTGGATAAGAAGAACCGTCTCATCTCCGATGAGGTTCAAGGCGCAGGCACGGTCGACCACACGCCTGTGTACGTGCGCGAAGTCGTGAAACGGGCGCTCGAACTGGGATCGTCCGCAATCATATTGGTTCACAATCATCCGTCCGGCGATTCGACGCCGTCGCGAGCCGACATCGAAATGACAAAGCTCATCATCGAAGCCGGCCGGCCACTCGGAGTCGTGGTCCATGATCATATCATCGTGGGACGTGCCGGTCACGCCAGCATGCGAGCCCTGCGCCTCATTTGAGGGGCTGATTGCAACTTGGGACCATCCAAGCGTGCTCCACCCCTCGCGGTATTTGCTCTCCCATCGAGGGAAAGATAGTGTTCAATGGTCTGTTGCGCCGGGCGTACCCGGGCTCAACTTTAGAAGCACCATCGAACAAGAGGGAGAGAGAAATCGTGCGGGTTTCCTTCGGGTCCACCTTGGCGGTTATGTCGTTGGTTCCCACCGTCGCAATCGCGCAAGAAACTGGCATGGCCGGCATGCACGAGCAGCGCCGCGAGGGCGGGAAGACGTGCATGAGCAGTCATGTCCATACCGGTAGCGGTTCGGGTCCGACTAAGGACGCGGCGCGTCAAGCCGCCATTCGATCCTGGATCGATTTCACGGCGTTCGAGTACGGAAACGCGTGGGCGAGTTTTGCGAACGCGGCGGGCGCAACGGCACGCTACACGAAAGAGGAGAGTGGCTGGAGCGCCACGGTGGATGCTCGACCGTGCCGGCGCAAATAATCCCAAATCCTGAATTTCGACGGAATCGTCCGGCATCACGCTCCTGCAATCAATGATCGGGTATGCTATTGCGCTAAAGGCACGGCCAACACGAGCAGGTTCGGCATGGGAAGCGCGCAACGTGGGCCGTGGCGCAATAACACGGGGGCATTCACGCAGCATGTTGACGGGTCTTCGACAGCGTATCTTGGCGATCGCGTTCGCCGTGATCGTTCCGTGTCTCATGGCCGCAGCAAGTGACGAGGTGCCCACCCCGCAGGAGTATGTGGATCACGTCGGTGGAGAGGCCCACATCATCGATCCTGGCCAGTTGAAACTCGATGGCCGCAAGCAGGTGTGCGGTCAGCGTCCGACCGTCATCGATCCGACACTCGACGATTATGGTGCAGCTTACCCGGGCTTTCTCATTCTCAATCCGCGGCTGCTCGATAGGGTCTCGACGCCGGTGAAGCTGTGGATCTACGCGCACGAATGCGGGCATCAATTTCGCGGGCCCGATGAAGAGACCGCCGATTGTTTCGCCGTCCAGCGCGGCCGCCGCCAAGGCTGGCTGACGGAAGAAGGCCTGGAAGAAGTCTGCCAGTTCATTTCACCGGCCAAGGGCGATAGTATGCACTTCTCCGGCTCGCACCGTTGCGAATACATGCGCCGCTGCTACGCCGATCCCTCGATCCGCTGAGAACTCAATCGCTCCACACTATTTTTGTCGCCCCAACTTATCCACCCGATCCCAACCCGGCTCTAGTCTGGTCGATACGGCCACGCGTGGCGCTGTCGCGCTGACGGGTGCCGTCCGCGTTCTGTTGGAACCCCAGTGATGCCGCTGCCCGACTACGCCCGACGCATTCTTGCGCTTGCCCGGATCATGCATCGCTGGGCCGGCGCATTGACCGCGCTCGATGGCACGCGTCGGGAAAAAGTTGCTCGCTATGCCGACCAGATCGCTGCGACGCTCGCCCGCGCTGCCGACGCCCACCAGAAGCTGATGGCCAATCCGAACGATCGCCAGGCCCAGCGGGCGCTTGTGCGGGAATTTGGCAGGATTTCGGGTTATCTGGAGACGATCGTGGGGGTGCTGTGGCGCCATCTTGACGGGCGCAAGCTCGCTGGCGTTAAAAGGCGGCTTGAACGTCTGCGGCCCGCAGGGGATGCAAAGACATCACAAGCGCCCCACGCCTCTGTTCTCGCTGCTCATAGCCCGGCAGCCGATCAGTTGATCGCTGCGGAAGGCTACTTCCGGGCGCTCGCCGATGCCTTGCGGGCCTAGGCTTCGTCCGCCAACGAGGATCCAAATGGAAAAATTCGTCACGCTGACCGGGATCGCCGCGCCGTTGCCTCTGCGCAACATCGATACGGACATGATCATCCCGAAGCAGTTCTTGAAGACGATCAAGCGCACAGGGCTTGGCAAGTCGCTGTTTTTTGAGATGCGCTACGATCCGGCGACAGGTGAGGAAATCGCCGACTTCGTCCTCAACAAACCCGCCTACCGCAAGGCGCAGATCCTCGTCACGGGCGAAAATTTCGGCTGCGGCTCCTCGCGCGAACATGCGCCCTGGGCGCTTCTCGATTTCGGTATTCGTTGTGTGATCGCACCCGACTTTGCCGACATCTTCTACAACAACTGCTTCCAAAATGGCATCTTGCCCATAAAACTGCCCCAGGCCGACGTCGATAAGCTCATGGACGATGCGGCACGCGGCTCCAACGCGACGCTCACGATCGATCTCGAAGCCCAAGAGATTCGTGGACCCGACGGCGGCGTCATCCGCTTCGAGATCGATCCGTTTCGCAAGCATTGTCTGCTCAATGGCCTCGATGCGGTCGGCCTAACGCTGCAGAAGGATGCGGCGATCAAAGCCTTTGAGGATAAGACGGCGGCCGCGCGACCCTGGCTGTAATGATCCAACCGTAGAGAGCAGGAGTGCGCGATGGCCAAGGCCGCACATATGATGATCCGAGTGCGAGAGGAGGCGCGTTCGGTGGACTTCTACGGCAAGTGCTTTGGCCTCACCGTTGCCGCGCGCCGCGAATGGCCGGATTTCGTGCTCATCTATCTCCGGAACGCCGACAGCGACTTTGAGCTCGAGCTCACCGTCAACAAAGGTCGCACAGAGCCCTACGATCTGGGCACCGGCTATGGTCACCTTGCGTTCGTGGTCGATGATTTGGACGGCGAACACAAGCGTATTGCCGCGCTCGGGTTTGCGCCGAGGGACATCAAGCAGATGATGCATGACGGCGAACCCTTCGCTCGCTTCTTCTTCATCGAGGACCCCGATGGCTACAAGATCGAGGTTCTTGCGCGCGGCGGCCGGTTCCAGTAGCGCGCGTTGCTAACCCGCGGACCTGGAGCTTAATCGGCTCCGGAGCTGGATCGTCTCGCGGTCGTCGGATTCTCTTTGACCTTCGCATGGACTTTGTCAGACCATGCGAGCTCCGCCGGACGAGGGCGCGCGCAATACGCCGGTAACGGATTCTTAACCGGATCGGGTCACGATTCGCTAACCCTCGCGGACAGATCCTGAGGGGTGAGATTAGCGGGCTCTGACGTGGGGAGAGCAGCCATGCCGACCGAAGTCCTCGACAGCACACGCCTGGAAGCCCTGCTTGAGAGATCCCGCGCCCTGGCGCAAGGCCCCGCCGACCCGGCCAACGAACCCGAGCACCCTCTGGCACGGCAGCTCCGTACGGTTGTCGCCGACCCGGAGCGTCACACCATCGGGGACTTGAGCCGCATCGTCGACACGATCCTCGCGGAGATGCACCTTGCCGCGCCCGGGATCACCGGGCCGAGCCTTGGGGAATGAAGCCCGTTTTTTTCATTATCTTCGCCATCGTCACCTCGTACCGCGATCGCCGCCGGTTGGATGGGCTCGATCGCATTTTTGCCGTCCATTTTGCGTAGCGCGCACAGCGCCCTTTAAGATCTTAGTCGACGTTGCCTGACCCGAAAAATTCCTGATCCACCAGGACGACAACGGACATCGGCCAACGTACCTTTGCCTTCACTTGCACCGAGCCAAATCCCGATTCACCCCTTCACCAGCCCCTTGACACTCAACTGTTCGCGCTCCACATATGTAAATGTAATGAACATTCACATAGGCTGGAGGAGTGAAGGTGTGGACCGCAGGGTCGGTGTGGAGCGGCTGGATTTCCGGACGCAAGCCCGGCCTCGCAGGCCGATACGCCCACAACGGGGCGCCCGCACTCCACCAGCCGTCGTGTGAGCGCACGTCAAGCCCAGCCAGAGTGAGAGGAGAGAGGGTGACATGCACGACTTGGTGATGAAACTCGATGAATGGGGCATGCCAGCCTGGATTGCCCTCATGGTCGTGGGCTTCATCCTCTTCTGGCCCATCGGGCTCGGAGTCTTGGCCTATCTGATATGGAGTGGACGCATGGGTTGCGCAAAGAATGGAAACGGCAGACGCTGGCAGGCGCGCATGGGCGAAGCATGGACCCGCGGCGACTGGCGCGCACCCTGGCCGGGCTCCAAGACTGGCTCATTCGGCTCGTCGGGCAACCGCGCCTTCGACGAGTACCGGGAAGAGACCCTGAAACGTCTCGAGGAAGAAAGCCGGGAGTTCCAAGGGTTTCTTGAGCGGCTGCGTCACGCCAAAGACCGCGCCGAGTTCGACCAGTTCATGGCCGAGCGCCGCGCCCGTCCCAGTTCGGCGCCTACGAGCGAGAGCAACAACTCCGGTGGATTGAATACGGGTCCAGCAGCCGCGTGAGCAGCGGCCCGCGATCGCGGTGCGGGCGGCGAGGATGACCCGCACCTCGGAACTCCCCATCCGAAATGTGACCACGTTGATTCCACTGACAGGAGTTGCCCCATGCCCAGCCATACCGCCATGTGGTTCACCGCCGGAGGAGCGGCGCTCTTGAGCGCCGCCCTCACCTATGCCGCCACGCGCGGAGCGTCCTTGCCGGAGGCCGCGCGCGGCCTCGGCGACCGCTGGAGCCAAGTCGCCCGCCGAAGCTGGCGGCAATCCCGCTACCGCTGTGAAACACGCTCGTGTGAGTCTCGCGCGTTCGACACATCGGCGGGCGGCACGGCGGCCACTCACGCCACGTCAGGCAACCGCGCCTTCGACGAGTACCGCGCCGAAACCCTCAAGCGCCTCGACGAGGAGGCTCTCGCATTCCAGGACTTCCTGGCTCGCTTGCGCCACGCCAAGGACCGCGCTGAGTTTGACCAGTTCATGGCGGAACGGCGAGACCAAACGGCCGCTGCAACCAAGTGATTTCGAGATTGATCCATCAAGGATGGATCGGGGCGGAGCGAGCGTGTCCGCCCCGTTGGGTCACATGCAGCCCATTCCCGCAAGGCCGCACGACACGGTTCCAGCCGCCTTGTTGACGCAGCAGGCCTGATTGCGCTGGCAGCGCCAGGTCTTCATCTTTCCGTTGGCCATTTTGGCCTTGCATGTCTTAACGCCGCCACCGGAACCCGAACCCGACCCTTGGGCAAGCGCGATGTCGCTCGCAACGAGAGAAGGCGTAAGGGCCATCGTCATGGCCAATATGGCCGCAGCGGCCAATCTGCCGAACCGTCCCTGAAAGGTTGTCATCTGAGGCTCCCTGTTTGACGTGCGAGTTGCGATCGTGCACGCGGATCGCGTCAGCGACAAGTCCGCACTCCGCGGCGCAGACACAATTTTCCTCCAGACCTGCGGAGTTCTGGCCTGCGAAGTTCTGGGCTGGACGCCGCCGTCAAGCTTCCGTCGGCTGACTCGCATACGCAGTACGCATGGCGCCAATGAGCAGTTTCATTCAGATTTCGCCGATGTCCCTTCAAATCCCCCAGCTGCTGGCTCGTCTGTGTGCGGGCATACTGCTCATCGGTCTTGCGCATACTCCGGCGGCTGCACAGGCGCCAGAGCTTCCCATGCCAATGGGTTGGACGGTCTCAGCGAGCGACATTCTCGTCGTGCAATCCCCAATCGATGAAAAAGGGGTGGTGAGCCTCGTCGCCCCGCTCGTCTTGCCGCCAACGCGCGATTTGAAAGCTGCCTTTGCCGAGGATGTGCGGACATTGATCGAAGATCTCATCGGTAAGCTGGAGACAACCGCTCCACCCCTCGCACTTCCTCCCTCAGATTTTGTCGCTCCAGGTTTGCGACTGCCAAGCCGCGCACAAGCGGAAGACGGCACGATCGCGGAGATCGAAACAACCGGTTATGTCACGCGCGCCGGTTTGCAGATTGTGCTTGTGGTTTGGCCAGCCGATCTCGACCCTGCCGACCCGAGGCTGCTCGCAGCACGCGACACCATCGAGACTTGGCGCGAGCGCGCGTACGTGCTCAAGCCCGACGACCTTGCTGCCCTCGCGGCAACCGCAGAGGAAGGGCAAGCCGGTGTTTCACCCCCATCCCAAGACCCCGACGATCGCGTGCAGGACGTCATCCACTACCTGCGCTTGACGCTCGATGCTGCCCCTGCAAGCCGGACCACTGAACCGGTGGGCGTCACGGTTTTGCTGTTGAGCGACGGGCGCGCCTTCGAGAATGAGGCACGCGCACCTGCTGATTTCGATCCCGCCACACGGCCACTGGGCTCACCAGGCGCCGGACGCTGGCGGCGCGATGGCGAAGCCTATGCTGTCGATTTCGCGGACGGCTCGCAGGGGATCGCTGTTGCAAAGGCCGCCATGACCCGTCCCGGCGAGCCCGGCATGACGCTGAAGGGCGCGTTCCGCACGGCGCTGCAAACGTCCTCGTCCGGCGAACGTCAATCCGCCCCGTTGCCCGAGACCATTGAATTTTTCACAGATGGCAGCGCCAAGTTTGCAGCCGCTAGCGGGGCACCCGCCGACAGCGTGCGTTACCGGATCATCAAGCGCACGATTTCCTTCAACATCGCAGGTGAGCAGCACGCCTATGTGTTCGGCTTTTCTGGCGAGGCGGACAACCCGAGCGTCCTCGTCATCGGCAACCGTGTCTATGAGCGGATCGACACAGCTGAAAACTAAATCTGCCGGTCGCGTGCGCGCGCGACCGGCAGCTTAAGCTCGGGCATGTCAGGCTACTTAAGCCGTTCGGCGAAGCCCGCCTTCAATTCCGGCCCTTGTCGACGAGCTTGTTCTTACCAATCCAGGGCATCATGGCGCGCAGCTTAGCGCCGACTTCCTCGATCTGATGGGCATCGTGGTTGCGCCGCGTCGCCTTGAAG
>JAKALI010000161.1 GCA_021813195.1 Pseudomonadota bacterium | reverse complement strand
GAGCGCCACGATCTGGTCTTCAGCGACCGCAAATGAAACCCCGCGGACGGCTTGGAGCAGGCCATGGCGGGCGTCGAGCTGTTCTATTTCGAGAAGGCTCACGTCGCGCCGCTCCCGAGATATGCCTTGACGACGACCGCGTCCGCCATGACGGCCTTGGGATCGCCGTTGGCGATGATGCGCCCGGACACCATGCAAACCAGCCGCTCCACAACCTGCAGGAGGACGTGGACAATATGCTCGATCCATACGATCGCCATTCCGCGCCGCCTCATTTCGCGAATCGTATCCACGAGCTGCACCGTCTCCTCGTCGGTGAGGCCGCCTCCGATCTCGTCAAGAAGGACGAGCACCGGATCCGTCGCAAGTATGCGTGCAAGTTCGAGTCGTTTGCGGTCGAGCAGGCCCAGCGTGTCGGCGCGCCTGTTGGCGACGTGCAACATCGCGCAGAGACCGAGCGCGTCAATACATCGTGCGTAGGCCTCTGCACCCACGAGGCCGCCGGACTGCGTGGCGGCGACGAAAACATTTTCGAACACCGTCATGCCGCCGAAGGGGCGCGGCACCTGATGTGTCTTGGCTATGCCAAGCCGGCTCCGGTCCGAAGCTTCGAGCCGCGTCACGTCGCGTCCCTTGAAATGGACCGTGCCGCCCGACGCGGGCACGTTGCCGGCAAGCACGTTCAGCAACGTCGTCTTGCCCGCTCCATTGGGGCCGACGACCCCGACCGCCTCGCCGGGGCCGACAGCAAAGTCCACGCCGTCGAGAACCGTCAGCGCGCCGAAGTTCTTGTAGAGTCCGGCACCCTTCAGGACGACGCCCGTCGCGCTCGACATCGCAGATCCTACCCGCTCAGATGCGATAGGGCTGCAGTTGCTCGCCGGTCGGCACGTTCCTGTCGTTGGTGTTCTCGGTGATGACGTAATCAAGCTTGAATTTTCCGCCCGGTTTCGCCTTCACCCATTGAGTCCCGATCAGGGGCGTATTGACGCAATTTGGAACCGGCCCCTTCGAGAAGTCGACGGCGCCGATCGCTGTATCCGCCTTGAGGGTCGAAATCGCCTTTGCTAGGGCAGCCTTGTCGTTTGGCGCGCCGCTCGCCCTCAGCGCGGCGATGCCTGCGTCGAACAGCGACTGCGTAGCGCCGAGCTGCTGGCTCCACTGCTTGCCCGACGCCTTTTCGTAGGCGTCCGCTATGTCTTTCGATGCCATGCCCGTCACCGGCGACCTGTACGGAAAGTCACGGTGCCAGTAGCAGGCGCTGGCGATGCCCGGGCCCAGCGAGCCGAGCGACTCAATCGTCGAGGCAAACAAGCCGGTCTTGGCAACCTGCACGATCTTGAACTGCTTTGCGAGACCCTGCTGAGCCGCCTGACGCCAGAAGGTTGCGAAGTCCGGAGGGATCGGAAAGGTGTTGAGAATTTCGACTCCTTCGGCCTTGAATCTTGCGATCTGCGCCGAAAAATCAGTCGTGCCATCTTCAAAACCACCAGGATCCACGATCGTGAAGCCGGCCTTCTGCAGCGCCGGCATCAGGTTTGCCCGGATCGCATTGCCGTCGGCGTCGTTCGGCAGCAGCGCTCCGACCTTCTTGTTGGTCTTCACTGACCCGGTCCATTGCGAGACGTAGCAGTTGAGGAAGTCGGCGACGCCGAAACTGAAGAGGAAGCTCCATTTGAACGGCGACGGTTCGCCGGGTTTGGCCCCGCGCCCGAAGTAGAACGCCTCCCAGGGCATGACCGTCGAAAGGCTCGGTACGCCAGCCGCCTCGCAGGCATCAGCCACCGGGTTGACTGTCTCCGGCGTCGACGTCGAGAGCATGAAGTCGACCTTGTCTCGATTGATGAGCTCCTTGGCGAACTGGCTGGCGCGCACCGGGTCGGACTGCGTATCCTTGTCGATGATCTCGACGCCGTAGGTCTTGCCGCCGATCAGAACGCCCTTGGCAAGCGCCTCACGCACCTGCTTGAGAATGAACGGATCGCTCTCACCGAAGCTAGCGAGTGGGCCGGTGCGCGGGCTTATGAAGCCGACCTTGATTGTCGCTTCGGCTGCAATCGCCGGTGTCGCAATCGCTCCAGGCGCAGCGCCGAGCGCCGCGCCGCCAGCAGCTCCCGCAAACTCAAGAAAGTTACGACGAGTGATCGGCGCGGCACCGGTGACATTGCTGTCACACAGAGATGTCGATTCAGCTTTGCTCATGCACTTTCCTCCTGTTGGTGGGTATGCTGTTTTCTTCCCCTATGCGGAATCCTCGCACGCTTGATCGCCGGCTGACCAATTCGAACCCATCAAATATTCGAAATCGAAAACTGGATCGGACATCGATCCTTCATCTGGCGAGAAAGCCGCCGTCGACGACGATAGTTTGTCCGGTGATGTAGGATGATGCGCGACTCGCCAAAAACAGAATTGCGCCGTCTACCTCATCGGTCTTGCCCAATCGCCTAAGCGCCGTCGCGTTCTCGATGGTGCGCCTCATGTCCGGATTGTTGGACGCGTTAGTGATGAAAGGCGTTTCAATCCATCCCGGAGCGACGCCATTGACACGCACGCCAAGCGGCGCCCACTCCATCGCCAACGCGCGGGTCAGATTGACAACCGCTCCTTTGGACGTTTGGTACGAAACGTTCGGGTAGATGCCCCCGGAGAAGCCGAGCACGGAGGCAATATTGACGATAGCACCTCCGCCAGCCATCCGCCGAGCGGCCGCACGAGCGGAGAGAAACGTGCCTGTGACGTTAACGGCGTTGACCGCGTCCCATTCTGAGCGCTCCATCTCAAGCGCGGACTTGCGTTTCGAGATGCCCGCGCTATTGACGAGCGCTGCTATAGGTCCAAACTCAGCAGCCGCCGCGAATACCTTCTCGACCGCCGCATCGTCCGCTACATCGAGAGCGAATGCGAACGCCTTGCCTCCGTCCTCACGAATTTCTTGAGCAACAATTTCCGCTGCCTCGGAGCGAAGGTCGGCGCAGACAACTTTAGCGCCGACCGCTGCTAGGGAACGTGCGGCCGACGCGCCGATTCCGCTCCCGGCGCCGGTGACAACAGCGACCTCATCGTGGAATCGGAACGGCGCCAGCGGATCGTGAGCGGGCAATGGAAACTCCTCAGAATCCGCGGGAGGAACCTTCCCAGAACTTCGGCAAGTGATGGTCTCGCGCGATCACCTTGTAGGCAATGTAGCTCGAGCCTCGTCCGACGCCCGCACCGGAATGAAGCGCCGAGGAGCACATATAGAGACCCTCGACTGGGGTGCGATATCCCGACAGTTCGGGGATCGGACGGAAGCGTCCCATCTGTGAAGCGATCATGCTGCCGACTTGCCAGCAACCATTGATCATGTCCGGATGACTCTGGAAGACGTCATCGCCGCTGTAGATGCGAGCGCCAATCACATTGTCGCGCGTCATGTTGGGTGCATATTCACGCCACGTATTCAGCCATTGGTTGAGGAACTCTTCCTTCATGCGCCGCCAGTCGTTCGACGAAAAGAGATGCACTGGCGCCGAGTAATCCTCGACTAGAATGTTATGTTTGCCAGGCGGAGCGCGCGTCGGATCCCAAATGCTATCCGAACCGGTGAGAACATATTGCTTTTCCGGTATCCCCCCGAGAAAGACTTCGGCTTGATAGCGGTTCGCGAGGTAGTCCGGGTCGGCGTGGCCATGATAGAGGCGCGGCTGTCGGCCGACGCCGGGGTTGTCGGCTTCCGCCTTGTATTGCGGCAATTCGTGTACCGCCACGTTGCCCCAGAAAAGACCGCCACGGTCGAAATGAATGTTCTTGACCCGGTGCACAATTTTTTCGGAAAGAGGGTGATCACGCAGGAGTCGCAAGAACGTCTGCGGCGCGCCCAGATCGGAAACTATGAGTGGCGCGTCAAATCGGGCTCCTTTCTTAGTCAGGACACCGACAGCGCGGCCGTCTTCTACGACAACGCTGTCAACCTCGTGATTGACGCGGTATTCGACGCCGAGTTTGCGGCCAGCACTAATGAGAGCGTCGGTGACCGCCTGCGTTCCGCCCTTGGCGATCGCTGCAGGCTCGAACGAAAGGACCAAGCCCATTGCATGAACGAGCGTTTGCAGGCCGATAACGTCCTCCGCAAAAGCGGCGCACGACGTCTGAGCCGCGCGGATGAACAGCGTGCGCATTTGCGGACTTTCGAAAAAGTCGTTAGCCAGCTGGCGCACGTTCATAAATTGATGCACTGGCTCGATGCCGCTGTCTGGAATCGTCATCAGATCTTCGAGCGGGTCCGGCGTCCCCCAAGGCATTGGCTCGGTGAATCTCTGCTTGTGAAAAGCCTTCTTCCAGTACCGCTGATACTGGTCGAACAATTTTAGATATGCGTCGGCGTCGCGACGTGAAAACCGCAAAATCTGCTCGTAGGTCTTTTTCACATTCTCCGGTGAGTGCTCTGTCCGGCCGGTGACATGATCGACAACGCGGAATGCGGAATATCCGATGTAGGAGGAACCATCCGCGAACACCATCCCTTCGTTTTGATCGGGAAAAGTGTATTCGAGCCCTTCAGCGCGCAAATTGAAATCATCATACGCGGGGTGACTATAAAAGCGGGTAAAATGGGCGCAGAAATTCTGCCGGAAACCGGGGACGGGCCCCTCTTCCGTGCCGGTCGCGCCGCCAAGGATGGTGTGAGCCTCCAGGACCAGCGTCTTTAACCCGGCCTTCCCGAGATAACAGGCGATAATTGAACCGTGGTGCCCACCGCCGATCACAATGGCATCATACTTTTGGTCCGCCATATATTCCTCCCTGAGTCATTCCTGAATAGACGAAAAGGTCGTCGGACTATCCGACTGGTTGAGCCGCCCGTTGCGGGGGGCTGAAGCGCTGAGGCACAGCTGCGAATTCAGTCATGATTGAACACTGTTGACCGATTGGCGGATGGCCCGACGGAGCAAACATGCTCGTAGCGTTTCCCGTGCTGCTTGATGGTGACGGCAACGATTTTGACGGCAGCACGCATGGTCAAACTCCAGTAGTCAGCTGAAGCGCGAAACCCGGTTTGGAAATCTTGATCGACGCGATATCCTGGCGTGCAACAAGCGCGCGCATCAACGCCATTGTCGGGTGACACTTCGGGTCGTAGTTGCGACGCGCCGGCCCGGACGCCTTCATCGCGTCAACCTGATCAGCAGGCATAACGGCGCGAAGCAGGAATTCCTCATCGCAATAATTCTTGCCAATCTTCGCCCGCAGTTCATCGAGGGACCCCATTTGCGGCTCCTCTTCCAGGTCCTTTGCTCGCTTCGACGATCGGATTCGATCCTCGATATCCTTGTCCAGTGGCATCGCCGGCGCGCCGAAACGGCCGAGCGCGTAACGCACCACCTCGTCGGGAATGGTGGCATAGCGCTCGCCGCTGACGACGTTGAGCAGCGCTTGCGTCGCCACGACCTGGCTGAAGGGCGTCACCATGATCGGATAGCCGAGATCAGCGCGCACGCGCTCCACCTCTTCGAGGATTTGTGGCAGCAGGTGTATACGGTTCGTTTCGGCAAGCTGGCGCTTCATCGTACCCATCATCCCGCCGGGCATCTGGTGGCGGAAGTAGGAGCGATCGAACTCGCCGGGCACGCCGACGGGTAAGTTTTCAGCGGCGGCGAGCGCCTTGAAATAAGCGTCCATTTCGGCGACGGCCTCGTCGTCGACATCCACACGAACGCCCACGTCGCGGAGGTTGCGGATCGTTATACTCATCTCGGGTTGCGACGTGCCGTTGGCGGCTGAAGACGACGCAGTATGTAGACTGCTCGCGCCTCTTTCAGCCGCTTCGAGGTAGGAGAACGGCGCCAGCCCGATCGTACAGTGCGAGTGAAATTCGAGCGAAAGGCCGCCGATTGCCGCTTTCAGCGCAGGAATCAGAGTGCTTGCGCGTTCCTGAGCGACGAGGCCGCCCGGGTCCTTGAGATAGAGTTTTTCGAACTTGCCCGACTCCGCGAGCCTTCTAGCGGCGTCCGCGAAATGCGCGTCATCATGCAGCGGCGAGAGAGTGAAGGTCAGCGCCGCCACGATTTGATCGCCACCCGCCTTGCGCGTTATGCCAGCCATATTGAGCATGGACGCGACATTGTTCATTGGGTCCATAATCGCGAAGCGTCGGACACCGTTCCGAACAAGTAGCCGGAATGCGAATTCCATCATCTCTTCGCTTGCGAGTTCCCAGGAGATGAAACGCATGCCGGTCGTCAGGAAACTTAGCGGCGTATTAGGGGTCGCTTCGCGGAACAGGCGCAAACGCTCCCACGGATCCTCGCGCTTGTAGCGAACAGCCACTGCCATATGAGTCGAAGTCGTGAAATCGATGGCTTCGAAGCCGACCCGCTCCATAACGGGCGCGATCTGCAACATCATCGCTGTATCGAGCCCTGTTGCGCCCCAGTTGGACTGGTTGCCGTCGCGCAGAGTCGTATCGATCAGTGAGATGTCGGTCATGCGGTCGTCTCCGTTGCGGCCGCAAGGAGCTGCTTGTTCATGAGAAAAGTCGTATCCACTCCTCCCACCGCAAAATAGGAATCCGCCATGATCGCACGATGTAGATCCAGATTCGTGCGGACGCCCTCGACACGGCAGACCGACAGCGCGGTGCGCATCCGATCCCTAGCCTCCTCGCGCGTCTGTCCCCAAGCGATCAGCTTTGCGATCATCGAATCGTAGTAGGGCGGGACAAACGAGCCGCTCTCGATATGCGTGTCGACGCGCAGGCCTGGCAATGACGGGAACCACCCGAGCGTCACGCGCCCGGGGCAGGGCATGAACCCATTGCGTGCGTCTTCCGCGTTGATGCGGCATTCGATTGCGTGGCCTGACAGCGCGATGTCGCGCTGCATCAGAGAAATCGGGTCGCCCGCGGCAATGGCGATCTGCATGGCGACGAGGTCCAGTCCTGTGATCGCTTCGGTTACGGGATGCTCGACCTGAATGCGAGCGTTCATTTCGAGAAAGTAGAATTCCTGTCGGGAGACGTCGACTAGGAACTCCACCGTGCCAAGTGAGCGGTACGATATGCTTCGAGCGAAATTGATGGCAGCCTGAAGGAGGCTACTCCTTAGCGTCTCTTCTAGTCGGGGCGCAGGCGCTTCTTCGACAACCTTCTGATACCTGCGTTGTACCGAGCAATCGCGTTCGCCGGCATGCAGTACAGTTTCACCGTCGGAGACGATCTGAACTTCGATGTGGCGACCGACGGTGACGAGGCGTTCAAGATAGACCCGCCCATCGCCGAAAGCCGATGCTGCTTCGGCAATAGCTAGATCAAACTGGCTTTCTAGATCCTCGCGCCTGTCAACACGCTTCATCCCCTTGCCGCCGCCACCTGCGACCGCCTTAATAAGCAGCGGAAATCCAGTGGTCTCGGCAACTTTGTGCGCCTCGCTCAGCGTCGTTGCCGGGCCACCTGGCGTGAGGGGCACGCCAGCCGCTTCCGCATGGCCGCGCGCGGTCAATTTGTCTCCGACCGCCGCGAGATTGTCCGGCGTCGGACCGATGAAAATGAGGCCGTTTTCAATGCAGGCCTCCGCCAAGGCCCGGTTCTCGGAAAGGAAGCCGTAGCCGGGGTGCACCGCGTCACATGCGGCGCCTTTCGCGGCAGAAACGACAGCACCGATGTTGAGATAGCTCGCCGCAGCAGGGGCCGGCCCGATGCGCATCGCCCTGTTAGCAAGGCGTGCGCCAAGCGACTCGCGGTCCGCTTCGGAAACGCCTATAACCGTCTCTATTCCGAGCGCGCGGCAGGTGCGGATGATGCGCACTGCGATTTCGCCACGATTTGCGATGAAGATGCGTCGGATCGCGGTCATGGCCTCAGGCCGGCCGGATGCGGATGAGAGTCTGGCCGTGTTCGACGAGTCCGCCGTCTGGCGCAACTATTTCACTCACAGTTCCCGCGATGCCCGCGGTGACCGAATTCATCAGCTTCATCACCTCGATGATGCCGATCACGGTCTCAGTTTCCACTAAATCGCCGACCCG
>JAKALI010000160.1:3475-8090 GCA_021813195.1 Pseudomonadota bacterium | reverse complement strand
GTAACGCAAAAGAGCCGTATCCCGTGAGCGTCGTAATCACGCTCAGGAGAGCGGCTGGGTTTCTTCAGGGCGAGCGCACCCGCGACTCCGTGGAATAGGCGACCGCTCGGAAGGCGGTACGGAGTCTCGGGACGCGGGCCGCTTAGCCGTGGCCCGTAAACAAACGCACGAGATCGATGGCGCATCGCGTAAGACTCGCGATGACCATGTATTCCCGTGGCGTGAGTTTACGGAGACGACGAACTAGCGCCCGCCAGTGGCGGCGCATGGGTCGTGTTTAACTCCGGGAGGCGGAAACGAAAAAGTCCGCGCAACGGCGGGCTTTGTTTTCGGGTGCAGAAGCCACCCTACTGAAAAACAGCGTAATTCGGTTGATTCTTAGCGTCAAGTGCAACGCAGAATACCGATATTTCCAGCTCTAAAAGTGTCTGCACACTTTTCGAAAACTTTCCCATTTAAAATCGCCGATTCCGGACCGGTCGATCGGCGCATTCGTAATGCGTGGGTCTTAGCGGAGGATGATCCGATTTCCACCTGGCCCACTCGGGTTCGCAGTTAAATCTCTTTTGGTTGTTTCTTGCCTCCTCAGATTCCATAAACAAACTTTGGCTTTCGGGCCCAGGTCCGTCGTGGACGGCACGCCCGCAGGGCGGGTGGCCGTAGGCCCAGCCGTCCACACGGCCGCCGGGCCAGATATCGGAAACTATAGGTTCTTAACTATAGGATTGTCCTACAAAGTGGCCGTGACTTTGAGATCTGAACTCCTACAAAGTGGCCGTGCCTTCTCCTACAAAGTGGCCGTGGATAACTTGCTGAACCAACGGGTTTATCCACAGGAGAAAAATCCCCAGGAGTTCTGAGCCGGACGGTCAGGATTTGCGCGTCGCGACCGGCAGGAGCCGGCGCCCGATCGGCGGCCGGCTCTGGCGCAGCTTCATGCCGTGATCGTCGATCTCAAACTTTGCCTCCGGGTAGACGGCCTTTACCTGGCGCAGCGTCGTGCGATAGACCCGCTTGAAGTTGTCGATACGGCCATAGCCATGCCCGAACTGTTCCTTGAGCGAGGTCCACGGGACGAACGCGCTCTTTCCCTCTTCCACGCGGTGCAGGCGCTGCGCCAGCCAGGTGTAGATGTCCAACCCCATGGCACTGTGCGAAAGCCGCGCCACGGCCGTCTCGTTGAGTGGCACGGCATGCTTGATGAGGCTCTCGAAGTAGCGCGGCGAGAATTGCACGGTCGTCGGCCATAGCACCCGCTGCCGCGGGTCCCTGGCGGTCCACAACTCGAAGCCCTCGATGACCGAGCCTTTGAGCGTGATGGATCGACCCTCCAAGGCGGTACCGATCCGAAAGTCCGCGGCCGAGAGCCGGGTCAGCTGGTCCTTGACTGTGCGGATGTTGCGGCCTTTGGAGTCGAGGCCGAGGGTGCGCTTCACGAATGCGGTGAGGCTGTCCTCGAGCTCGATGGTAGGTGACTGGGTGCGCAGCGCCTCGGCGTTCAAGTGGTACAGCACTAGGCGTGGCTTCGGTCCGAACGGCAGGCCGACATCCACGAAGTCATCGCGCGCACCATCGAACGCCCTCCCCGCCTGTAGCTCCAGCCGGGCATGGCCGTTCTTGCGGCTCCATAGCCGCACGTCGTCGCCCGGATCCCGGTACGGCAGGCAGGTCTGGCACAGCACCGAGTGCTGATAGAGGATCGGGCTGTCGGCATCCGCAGTGTCGAGCGGCACCTCGTACAAGCGGCGGATCGCGGGGCCCGGGGTTTTCAATCCGGCCGGTAGCAAATCCTGAATCGGCTTCGGGCCTTGACCGTCGTCATCATCCTTGTTCACGTGTCCACCAGTTTATATGTTGACATGTCCACGTGATGCCCTGCTCACGCGATCGGACTTTTCCCGTATTTCACGAACAGGTCATTGATCGCCTCACGCAATAGCGCCTGCGTCGAGCGGTCGGCCTCAAGGCCAATCAGTTTCAATTGCTTCGAGACCGCCGGATCAAAATGCGCCGCGACGGTTTTCTTGCCGATCCGGCTCGGGGTACGGGTACCGATCGCCGTAACGGTCGCCGAAGGAGCCGCCTCCCGGGATACGGTGGAGGTTTCCCCGCCACGCGTTGCCGTCTGCAGCGCCGCTGCAAGATTTGCTCGCTTGTTCATCGTTACATCCTTCGGGTCAGGTCTTTCAGAATGTTGGCGATCCGCTGGCGCAGTGCCGGCAGATCGTCCTGTATGGTGTTCCAGACGACATCCCAGGCTACGTCGAAGTAGTCGTGGACGATCTTGTTGCGCATGCCGCGCATGAGATTCCAGGGTACTTCGGGATGGGCCGCAATGAACTCTGGCGCCTCTTTGTGCAGACGGGCGACCGCTTCGCCGACGACCACCAGGGTCCGCACGATCGCATCCTGGACCTGTTCGTTTTTCTCGAGTGCCGCGAGGCTACCGACCGTGTCCGCATAGCGGCGGGCCCGGTCGATCGCATCGGCGATGTGTTCGAGATAATCGATGGCCCGTTCCGGGTGCGTCATAACGGTTCGGCCTGCTGCACCACATGGTCGCGAAACTTCGGTGACAGAAATCCAGGTGTTAGCACCGAGACGCGCACACCCATTAATTGCTGTGCGTCCTGTTCCAGGCCTGCGAGCGTGAATAAGGTCGTACCGCTCTGTGGTTCCACGAGTAGGTCCAGGTCACTGTCTTCCGTGTCGGTGCGGGTCAGTACCGAACCGAACACGCGTGGTTGGGCGAAGCCGTAGCGGCGGCACAGTTGTCGTAGCGCTGCGCGGTGCATGCTCAGAGCCTCAGAGGGTTTCATGCGCTCTTTCTCACAGCTTCTATTGTAGACGCGTGTACACGTGCACGTGTCCATTTGTAAAGCTCCGTAATTTCCTGTGCCGCCTTGCCCTCGGGGTCGAATTCCTGCGCGGTCTGGCCGAGCGTCAAGCTGTGCACGTAGGCCGCGCGCTGCGTGAGCTTCACCGGCGCGACGGTGAGCCCGTAGCTGCGCACCGCCTCCTCCGCCTCCTCGGCGAGTTTGCCCTGATGCGGCACGGCGCTGAGCACGACCACCGCCGGCTTCTTCGCGAGCGTCGCCAAATCCCCGGACGTCCCGATCGCCTTCAGGTCCAGGATTGCCGGCCGGCACGGAATCAACACCAGATCGGCCGCCCGAGCCGCCGCGAGCGCCGCCGATTCGGAATGTGGGGCGGTGTCGATGATGACGAGCTCGGCGCCGTTCGCGCGCGCGATCTCGATCACCTCCTCGAGGCGGCTTGCCTGGGCGGAGACCACGAACGGCGCCTCTTTCTCGGCACGGATGTCATGCCAAGTCTTGGCGCTGGACTGCGGATCTAGGTCGATTAACACCGTCGGCGCGTTCTGCGCCTCGGCCGCGACCGCGAGATTCACGGCGAGCGTGGTCTTTCCTGCCCCGCCCTTTTGGGAAATCACCGCAATAATCTTCATGCGCACATCTCCACGTGTATACACGTCCGCAATATCACATCCGAACGCGTACGCAGGTGACAGAATACCGGATACACTTTCGTGTAACCAGTCGTTACACTAAAAATTATGTTCCCACGACTGAAGACCAAGGACGCTGGCATGCGCCTGCGTATTGAGCGCGAGATTCGCGAGGAGTTCGTCGAGGTCTGCCATGCGGAGGGCAAGACCGCCGCCGACGTCCTGCGGGACTACATGCGTAATTACATCGAGCGAAGCAGGGCGGCTCAACAGGAATTGGATTTGTTTGCGAAGAGGCGGGCGGGGTAGGGGATCCGCGGTCGGAATTCGCCCGTGAGGGCGCGCACATCAAGGTGCTAGCCGGGCCCGCGGAAGCGGTCAAGCCGACAAGATCAGGGCGACAAGCACTCGGCATGATCGCGGATTAGTCGGCGGTCGATGCAGAGAGGGTATCGAAAGGGGAATGAGATTCATGGCGAAGAGCAGTCGCGCCACGCTAGCACGTCCAATCGATTCGCCGACGGAGATGAACTCTTCTCTCGAACGCTTGCGCGTCGAACTCCGTGCGCAGGCGCATGCGTCGGCGGAGCAGCTCCAGCTTGCGTGGGCGCAAGCGCTCGTTGCCGAGGCGGTTCGGCAGTACTGGTGCACGCTAGCGCCCACCATGACCTTGAGGGAGCCCCCGCTCGCTAGCACCAGCAATCTGCCGGACTCTCTGCGACGCGCCGCGGCGCAATTCGGCGTGGTGGCGGCAACGTGGCCAGTCGCCGAAGCGGCCTATCACTTGAGCTTGCTCTATACCGGACTGCTACCCGCCGAATGGCGTGCAACGAACGGCGTTTACTACACGCCGCCCGCGCTAGCGAACCGTCTCTTGGATCAGGCGGATCGTGCCGGCATCGATTGGACGAAAGCGCACATCCTCGATCCGGCTGCCGGAGCCGGGGCCTTTCTCGTGCCGGCAGTCTCACGCGTTCTTGCTGCGCTCGATGACTGTGCGCCGGCGATCGCCGTGCAGAACATCAATGCCAGATTACGTGGCTTTGAACTCGATGCGTTCGCCGCCTGGTTGGCGGAGGTCTATATCGAGGCCGCCGCGTTGCCGGTCGTCATTGCGAGCGGGCGTCGAATCGGCAACCTCGTTGA
>JAKALI010000160.1:0-3465 GCA_021813195.1 Pseudomonadota bacterium | reverse complement strand
GCGATAGCCTGGATGAACCAATGTGTGAGGACCGATTTGACCTCGTTGTCGGCAATCCGCCGTTTGGCAAAGTGAGATTGTCGCCAGAACGGCGGTTGCGATTCGCGCGTAGCCTCTATGGCCATGCCAATCTCTACGGCGTATTCATGGATTTGGCGATCCGTCTGGCGCGAGCCGGCGGCCTTGTGTCGTTTTTGACGCCCTCGAGCTATCTCGGAGGCGAGTACTTCAAGAGTCTACGTCGACTGCTTGGCCGTGAGGCACCGCCGCTGGAAATCGATTTTGTGGCGCTACGGAAGGGCGTTTTTGAAGATGTGTTGCAAGAGACCGTGCTCGCCACGTATCGCAAAGGCGGGGAGGGCGGCAACGCTCGTGTGAACTTCATTCACACGCAGTCAACGCGGGTCGTTAAACCAGCACCGGCGGGATCCTTCGCGTTGCCACGCGATCCGAGCGGCGTGTGGCTATTGGCCCGTCATCTCGATGACGCTCCGCTAGCGAAGCGGTTGCGCAAGATGCCAGACCGGTTGGTTGATTGGGGATACACGGTTAGCACGGGACCGCTGGTTTGGAATCGATTTAAGACGCAGATCGAGGATGCCCAGAGTCGGTCCGCCGTCCCGCTCATTTGGGCCGAATGTGTGACGAGCCACGGTCGATTTCTCTTTAGATGGGAAAAGAAAAATCACGAGCCTTTCTTCCGAGTCGAAGAGGGCGATGCATGGTTGCTCATTCGCACGCCTTGCGTACTTCTTCAGAGAACGACGGCTAAGGAACAGGCGCGTCGCCTAATTGCTGCGGAGATGCCGGCCTCATTTATCAAGAAATACGGCGCGGTCACGGTGGAGAATCATCTGAACATGTTGATTCCGACGACCCCTAAGCCTGCAGTTCCGCCGGCGTTACTCAGTGCTTTTTTGAATACCGGTGCTGCTGATCGTGCGTTTCGCTGCATCAGTGGCAGCGTCGCGGTATCGGCTTACGAACTCGAAAGCTTGCCGCTGCCATCCGCAGACAAATTCAAGATGGGGGTCGGCCGGATTGTTACTAAGGCCAAGATAGAACGGGTTGCCGCCGCTCTTTACAAGGGATCGTTCGAGTCGTGAGCTTGCCTCCGTTTATCGATCGCGGAGAAATTCATCGTCGGCTGCAGGTCATTTTCCCCGAAGGCACCCCGAACCGTAATTACTGCGTACGAGAGATGGCGGCCTCCGCGGTATTCGTCATGCTCTACATCGGCGCTGTCGAAGGCGCCGAGTACTGGCTGGCTCCGAAGCACGTGATGCGGATGACCGAAGAGCAATCGCACTCCAAGGTTGAGGACGTCCGCGGTGCCTATCGCGACGGGGTGATGAAATCAGGCTTTCGCGCCCACGGGGAACGTTGGTACGAGGACAATAGCCGAGAGCCGCTGCGAGACGAAACGATTCGTCAGGGGTTGATCACGCATAACGCGGTCGTCGAACGGCAGGGGTTGCCCACCACCTCGAGCCTGCCGCGCTATGCCTTGCGGCAAGAGTTTGCAGCGCTATTTGATCCTGCGTTGACGGGCGCGGCATTAGACGCCGCCATCACTCGATGGCAAAACAATAACCTCTCTGCGCAGGCGTTGGCGCGAACCGCGCTCTTGCGACGCGGGGCCGTCACCACGGGACAGGGCGTGCTGGTCACTTTCCCCAACAGCGAGACGCGCCGCATGGCGCCCGGACCGAGCTCGGTCATCGCCAAAGCGGTAATCGAGGAATTCGCGCCGGCCTTCCTAACCAATCCAGCGGTGCTATGGTTGAGCGAAAGCGGTGCGAAGGTCGTCGCGCGAGACGATGAGCTTGCCGCCAATCTTCGATTGCGTATAACCGCAGATAGGAACCTCCCCGATATCATCCTTGTAGATCTGGGCGCGATCAATACACGGGAGTTTTTACTGGTTTTTGTCGAAGTCGTCGCGACGGACGGCCCTATCACGCCACAGCGACAGTCGGCGTTGATGCAAATTGCGACAGATGCGGGATTCCCATCGGGACAGGTTGCCTTCGTAACTGCCTACCTTGATAGATCACAGAGCGCCTTCAAGAAGTCGATCGCCGACCTGGCCTGGCGTTCGTTCGCTTGGTTTGCTGCCGAACCGAGGCAGATCATGGTTCTGCACGACGGAAATGAAACGCCCTTACCGCTTAGACAACTGCTGAAAGGCGTATAGGGGGTGCTGTCGTCGTGACGGGTCAGGAAATACACGATGCCAAGGAAGTCGAATTTTACGCCGCCGCTGTCAATGCTTGGCTGGGCACGAGTCTAGAGCACGATAAGAGCCTACTTACTTTATCGGCTGGCGGGATCGGGTTGCTCGTCAGTTTGATGTCGACGGTCGGTCTCCAGTGCGTTGAATCACTGATACTATACGTAGTGGCTCTAGCCGCTTTTCTCTGCTGTTTGATCGCGGTTCTGTGGATATTCAAACGAAACCGGACTCACCTGCAGAACGCGATCCATGGAACGCAATCCGAGGACCAGTTACTTGCTGTCCTGGACAATGTTGCTATTCTGAGTTTTCTTTTTGGCGCCTTGCTGTCAGCAATAATAGGTGTTGCGGCGGCGGTCCATTCGTTCGAACTCAAGGAATCCACCATGACTAATGACTCTAAAACGAGGCAAGTGGCTAATGACAGCGTCAACGGGATCCTAAAAATGCGGCCGGTAACACCGGACCCCTTGACCAAGAGTTTCAATGGAATCACAAATATGAAACCCGCCCAGCAATCTTCGTCCCAGCCGCAGAGCCAATCTGCTGGTCAGCCCGCAAACTCGGCACCTCCGGCATCGCAAAAGCCGGATGCTGGGGCTAATCAAGGAACACGGCGGAACCGCTAACGAGATTTTCTCGCTGACTGGACCAGTGCTCTCGAGGAATCGCGAGTGAATTTTCATACCCCACAATCACCGTCCGGCGTCGTATCGCCCCAGTCGCCCGTCGTGCAAGGAGGTGAGCCGGTCGAGGTGCAAGCGATCGCCAGTCTCATAAAGGGGTTCGTTGAACCAATCGCTCGGAGTCAAGAAGTCGCCGAAATCGAAAAGACAAAGAGAACCCAAATTGAGGCCAATGTCTCATCCCTGATCCTTCGATATTCCTTCGGATTAGCAGGCGCGCTGGTGGTCATTGCCGCACTCGCACTCTTCCTCGGCAAAGATCAATTGACCGAAAAAATTATCTTCGCCGTCGTCGGCTTTATTGGCGGTTTTGCCTTCGGCAAAGGTGCGCGAGGACACAGCGAATAAGAACTAGTCACTCCAGTAATCCATCGATGTTCCCATTACCGTGCGATGTTGCCCTTGACCAACGAAATCAATCCCTCCAGAACCCCTTGAACCGCTCCGGACTGAGCTCGGTATAGCGCACGGTGTGGGTGATGTTGCGATGCCCGAGGTACTGCTGGATCGCGCGGGTGTCGTGGCCGTCGTTCGCGAGCTTAT
>JAKALI010000159.1 GCA_021813195.1 Pseudomonadota bacterium | reverse complement strand
TGTCACCCGTGTATCGGCCGGCAACTATGGCGGCAAGCTCGGTCCGCATCATTATCATCTGAAGGATTTCGTGTGATGGGCGGCCTCAAAGTCTCCTTCAAATCCACACCGCAAGGCGCCCTCGACTTATCGGCGCTCTCACATCTCCTGTTCTCCAACCTCGAATCTTCAGCGCTCATGCGGATGCCCTTCGCGTCAGGCCAGCTTGGTGATTACGTCACCATCACCGAAACCGGGACTGCGGACGTAATCGTTTTGAGCGGCACGACCCGCACCTGTCTCGGGGTCGGCGCTGGTCTTAGAACCGGCAGGCTTATCGTCGAGGGTGATGTGGGGGCGATGGCCGGGCGCAAAATGTCCGGCGGACACCTGGATATTCGTGGCTCCGCCGGCGATTTTCTTGCGAGCGGCAAGACCGGGGGCCTGCTGACCGTTGCGGGCCGCGCGGGTGACTATGTCGGGGGGCAGCCATCAGGAGAGAAATTCGGCATGGCCGGCGGCACGGTTCACATCGCTGGCGACGTTGGCGAACGGGCCGGTGAGCGCATGCGCCGTGGCCTTATCGTCGTCAACGGGCGCACGGGTGTGGCGACAGGCTCACGGATGGCGGGCGGAACGATCTGGGCTTTGGGCGGATTGGGCGCCGGCGCCGGTCCCATGATGCGCCGCGGCACGCTCATTGCGCCCTCCGCCCAACACATACTTCCAACCTTTGTCGACTGCGGGCGACATGACCTAAATTTTCTCGGGATTTTGAGCCGCCACGTGCGGGCTGTCCTCGGTCCTCTCGCACCTGGACCCCTGCCGAAAATGGTGCAGCGCTTCGCCGGGGATTTTGCCACGATCGGCAAAGGCGAAATTCTGCTGACGGCTTGACAGCGGTCGGCTTATCCACGGTGCTTGATCCGATCGCAAAGTTGCTCCGTAATGCACCCCATCTCCCATAACATGGAGTGAAGCACCCCATGCTGACGATCATCATTTCGGCGTGTCTGATTTCCGATCCGAATAGTTGTAAGGACTACCGGTTGCCCGTCGAGGGCGGGATGGATGCGGTCCAGTGTTCTTTAATGGCCCCGCCCTATCTTGCGAACTGGATGGAATCACATCCGGAACTGGCGATCAAGAAATGGAAGTGTCAGCCGGCCGCCATGGAAGACGATACCTGATTGGGGGCGTAGCCCTCGGAACGGCCCAGCGGATCAATCGAAATTCGCAAAGCGCGAATTCGGTGTGCGTCCGCTGATCTCGATCACAAATTTCTGCCGGATCGCGCGGCCGAAATCGCCAAAGCCGTTTGCTGGCAGGACGAAGGCTCCGGTGCCTCCGACAACATGATCACGGTACCAGCCCTCCAGCTCCGGTTCATCGCCCTCCAGGATGGGCAAGCCATTGATGATGACACCGGACTCGACGAGTTCGTCGCGAACCGCATCAGCGGGTTCCAACGGATTACAATTGTCTTTCCCATCGCCTGAAACATCCACGACGATGCGGTTGGGGCGGGCAGGAATCTGTGTGACGACCTTGTCGGCGACCATCCGCAACATGCCGGCCAAGCAGGTAAACTCGCCGCCGATCCGCGGCGTGCGCCGCACAGCCGCCGCGACCGCCAACGCCTCCTCCTTGGATGAAATGCGCGTCCAGGGCAGCGCGGTTTTTGGTTTGTCGGCCCACAGCACCATGGAAAACAGGATGCTGCCGCGCCCGCCGGTCAGGATTGCCTCGATAACACTGTCGTCTTCGAGTGCCTGCGCAATCCCCTCCATTTGGAGCTGGTAGCGTCGTTCGTCGACGGAATTGGAAACATCGACCGACACGACGAGCGCCGTATCAACCTCGGGTAAGTCGTCCTGCGCACGACCCGCACCTGGCAGAATGGCCGCAAGGAGGACGGCAGCCAGAACAAATCGGCGAGAAAAAAAACAAATGGGCGGCATAACGACTGGGTCCATGTCCGGCACAGGCAGCAGCCTCAAGCCAATCTATCGCAAGATGGCCCGGTCTGCATTCCGTGCTTGGCTGAAACCCTTGACGCTTTCAAGGCCCTTCACATCGCGCAAATCGCAATCGGCGAGATCCGCACCAGTCAGATCAGCGCCTGTCAGGTCCGCCCCACGGAAATCCGTGCGTGTGAGGTCCGTTCGGGTTAGGCGCGCACCTGCCAGATCCGCGTCGCGAAACGACGACATGGCGAGTGCAGCATCATCCAGATCCGCGCCACGCAGCGTTGCCCGCTCGAAGGAGCATCCCTGACAGAAATTGCGCGGCAGGAATGAAATGTCGGCCCGCGGCTCGTGCGGTGAGAAATTGAAGCCCGCGAGGTCCGACCCGGCAAAAGACGCCCCGTCGAAGCGGCCTGTCAGCCGGGCCCCCCGCAAATTCGCGCCATCGAAAATCGGCGCCTCGCGCCAGTCCATACGCAAATCGGTATAGATCGTCGGGCGCATCAGCGTTGCGCCCTCCAGGTTCGCCCCCGCGAAGCGCGTGCGCGTCAAGACGGTTCGATCCAGGCGTGCCCCGGCAAGATTGGCCCGCTCCAAATTCGAGCGCGAGAGATCCGAGCCAAAGATATCGGAACGCACGAGACGCGCCGCTTTGAAATCGAGTTCCGAGAGATCGAGCGACTTGAGGGCTCGCTCGGATAAGTCAACCGGCTTGTCCGCGCTCGCGGTGAACAGCAGAGCGACGACGTCGGCCGCACTGGTGTCGTTGGCGCGGCCTTCACCCGCCTTGATTTCTAGGGTCGTCAGATCGGTCGACGGTGCCGTCGCGGCGCTGCCGCCGCCCTCGAAGCTCAGGACTGCGGTGGCTGATGAGACCGTTAGGATCAACCCGAGGGTCACCGCACGCAGCGCCGCATGGAAGCCATGAGTTTCGCCTGACCGGTGCATCCTGCGCTCCTTTATTTTCCGCAAAAGGCAACGAAGGCGCAGGCAGGGCGGATCACTCCATGGCGACGATCGTCGTTGTTGCGCTGCAAAACGTGCCGAAGCGGCTGCGATTGAGCGCCTTGCGACCGCCCAGCTCAATTAAGTTTGAGCGAACCAAACACCCGAATGCTGGCCCCCGGCTCGAGGACTTCCTCACGACGCTTGAACGACGCGTGATTGAGGACCTCGTCGTCGGCCAGGTTTTCTGCGCGCACGCCGATCGTCATCGGCGTATTGCCGGAGCCGAGCCCCGACAGATTCGTCGTGTAACTCACTTCGCCCGACACCAACGTATAGCCGGGCGTGGCCACTTCTTCCGGGGCAAATTCATTCTGATCGAAGGCGTGGAGGATGCCAGCCCCCATAAACCAAGCCTGATCGCGGTAGAAGACGCCTGCGCCCATCCGATGCGGCGGGATGCGCGGGACATTCTCGCCATTGGTGAAACGGGCGCGCACGAAATCATACTGTCCCTCGACACCCCACACGCCACGCCAAATCGGCGCAACGTCATATTGTGCTGCGATTTCCAACCCGTAGAAGTTGGCGTCGCGCTGCTGGAAAAGCACTTGGTCGAACGTTTCCTCGTCCTCATCGACATCACCACACGAACTTAGTGTTCCCGCGCAATCCAGCCCTGTCAGCTGGCGATAAATGAAGCCCCTGTAGCGCGTATAAAACGCCGCCGCATCAAACCGGAACGCACCCTTCGCGCGGGCAAAGCCGAGATCGAAAGTCACCGCCCGTTCCTTGTTCAGATTCGGATTGCCAATCTCGAAGGTGCCCGTCGCCTCGTGGAGGCCTTTGGAGAAGAGTTCGGCTGCATCCGGCGCACGCTCCACGTACTGGGCACTGGCGCGCATGACGACGTCAAAGCCGAGTTGATAAAGCGCTCCGAGGCTGGCATTAACGGGCACGAAGTGCTTTCCGCCGTCGAACACCACCGGTTCGTCGGGTTCGCTCACATCAAGCCAGCCGAGACCCTTTACGTGCGTGCTCTCGATGCGGGTCGCGGTCTGGAGTGTGAGGCGGTTCGTCAATTGCAGCTCCTCGAAGAGGAAAGCCGCGAGAGATCGTGTCTGCGCAGGCTCCAGCAGCGATTCGCCCTCGAAACTTTGGCCGCGCGTGCGCCGGTGAACGGCCTGAAGGCCGATAGCTCCTGAGAGCGCTCCGAGGTCTGTTGCAATCGGCATGTGCTGGACTTCAAGGCGTCCTTCCTCCTCCCTGTTGGTGAAGCGGGAGCCAATCTCGAATTCTGCCTCCTCATCATCGTGCGCATCATGATCGTCCTCGTGAGAATGCGCATGCTTGGCCAGTTCAACGTGATGATAGTCGCCAGCGCCAAACCAAAACCTGATGGCCTCGACACCCATGACGCGCGGGCGCCACTCGCCGCGCATCATGAACTTGTCCTGTTGAAGGTCGATGCGTGGATCGACGCCCTCGTCCGCTTCTTCGCCGGGAACACCGTACAAACTTTCGGTGCGCGCAACTGCGATGCCGAAAAAGCCCTCATCCCAAATCCGAGAGAGACCCAGCGCCCCGCCTTCGCTGTCGACGAAGGAATTGCGCTGCGGTCCGCGCGGCGTGTCATAGTCCTCAGCCGTGCGTTTGAAGCCATCGGCATGAACAGCCACCCCCGATGATCCTGCGGTAGCCCGAAAGGCCCCATCACGGCTGTCGTCCACCGAGGAGACACCACCCCTCACCTCCCCTGAAACCCCGCCGGGCGGAACGAACGATGGCACGCGCTCGTTTTCCACGGCCACGACGCCGCCGATGGCCCCCGAACCGTAACGCAGCGTCGCGGGACCTCGAATGACCTCGATGCGATCGGCTGCAAACGGGTCGATGGGAACGGCATGGTCCTCTGAAATCGCCGAGACGTCTTGGGAGCCGATACCGTTCTCTTGTAGCCGGACGCGATAACTATCCAATCCGCGAATGATGGGACGGCTTGACCCGGGAGAGAATGTCGTGCCCGTGATCCCGGGACGCGACGCCAGCGCATCTGTGACGTTGGCGCCACCAGCGCCCAGGGTGTCGCGCGCCGTGACAACCGTCACAGGCACGAACGCATCATCGACAACGATCAGTGTTCCGGGCAGTGGTTGCGGGGGTGCAGCTTCTAAGACCTCAACAAGTTCAGCCCCAGCACTGGGTTCGACCGCGCCCGGCCCTTGCGGGAGCGACGCCGCAACCGGCTGCGGGGGTGCCGACTGCGGCGTCGCGGGCGTCGCCGAGGGCGACGTTCCAGACTGTTTCTCCCGGGACTCCGCCCGCTTCGGCTTCACCACGGGACTGGGCGCCGTCACGACGACTTCGGGCAGAACGACAGCGTCTGTGTTGGGCTGTTGGGCGCGCGCGATGCCGGACCCGAGCACACTCCATGCGCTCATCCATCCACACATCAACACGAGGGCGGCCGACAACCTCCGCGGGCCGCCTTTCAGCGCGTCGAACAGATGCAACGTGCGACCAGCGTCTGGCCTGCGATACCCCTGCAACATCCTACGCCTTCCCCCACGTACTGGATAATATATGATAACATCCGACTACAATGGATAATATCCGCCCGCAAGTCTGAGACCTCGTCGCCGCGAGGGTCGGATGCGTTCCTGGCCGAGCTGTGGACTGGCGGCCACATGGTTTCGCTCTGGCGCGAGGTCGCGGGTGGGTTTTGCGCCGACAGACCATCGCCAACCCGCCAAAACGCAGCGGATGCTGAGTTGGACCGCCCTCACAGCCTCCCCCGACGGCCCGCTCCATGATCATCGCCGATCTTCGCCCGGCAACACCAGCAGTGTGGCTCGTGGCTTCGGCATCCATTTCACACAGGCACCTTGTCGGCCCACCACCAGCCGCTTCGCGCCGCAGCCCGCGCCTGCGATTCGTCCCACTCAAGAACGAAATCACGTTCGATGATCGTTCGTGTGGATGTCGGGCACAGACTGTGACGTGCACACGCAACAGGCGCACACACGCATGCGCGACTCGACCAGATCGGCTACCTGCTCAAACTCAACACGCACGATGTTCCCGACTGGAAGCGATATGCCAGAACCCGCCATCCTGCCGACAGATCAGTTGCGCGCCGCAGCCGACGCGCGTGATCCCCAGACCTTCCGCCAGGTGCCCCACAACATCGAGGCGGAACAGGCCCTGTTGGGTGCGATCCTCATCAACAATGAGGCGCTCGACCGCGTGTCGGATTTCCTGCAACCGATCCACTTTTATGATCCCCTCCACGCCGAGATCTACGAAACGGCGACCAAGCTCATTCAATCGGGCAAGCAAGCAACGCCGGTGACGCTCAAAACGTACTTTGAAAACGCCGAACCGATCGCGCCCAACCTGACGGTTCCACAATATCTGGGCCGCCTCGCCGCCAATGCCACGACCATCATCAATGCCCACGACTATGGTCAAACGATCTATGACCTTGCTGTGCGACGCAATTTGATCGTCATCGGAGAAGACCTCGTCAATACGGCCTACGACAGCCCCATCGACCATCCGCCAGAAGAGCAGATCCAAGAAGCCGAGTCGCGGCTTTATGCGCTTGCAGAAAAGGGCAAATACGGTCAAGGGTTCTTGTCCTTCGGCACCGCCCTGACCCACGCTATTGAGATGGCGAGCAGTGCCTACGAGCGCGACGGGCACCTATCGGGACTCTCGACCGGCCTCACCGACCTCGACGCCAAGCTCGGTGGGTTGCAGGCGTCCGATCTCATCATCCTGGCCGGACGCCCCTCGATGGGCAAAACCGCACTGGCCACCAACATCGCCTACAACATCGCCAAGGCTTACCGCGCACAAATGCAGCCCAACGGCGAGGAGAAAGCGGTCGACGGTGCGATCGTCGGCTTCTTTTCTCTCGAAATGTCGGCCGAACAGCTTGCTACGCGCATCCTGTCTGAGCAGGCCGAGATCGCATCGGAGCGCATTCGCCGCGGCATGATCAACGAGGAGGAATTCTCGAAACTCGTCCGCGTCTCCCAGGAAATGAATCGTATCCCATTGTATATTGATCAAACGGGCGGCATCACCGTTGCGCAATTGGCAGCCCGCGCACGAAAGCTGAAACGCCAGCGTGGCCTTGGCCTGCTGGTCGTCGATTACTTGCAACTGCTGGCCGGGTCCACACGGTCAGCATCGGCCGGGCGTGTTCAGGAAATCACCGAGATCACAACGGGGCTCAAAGCTCTCGCAAAAGAGCTCGATGTGCCCATACTTGCGTTGTCCCAGCTCTCGCGCGCCGTGGAGCAGCGCGAAGACAAGCGCCCGCAGTTGTCTGACTTGCGCGAGTCTGGCTCCATCGAGCAGGATGCCGACGTAGTCATGTTCGTCTTTCGTGAAGAATACTACGTCGAACGTCAAAAACCGGCCGAGGGCGACGCCAAATTCCAAGAATGGTTTGCTAAGATGCAGCAGGTTTCCGGCAAGGCCGAAGTCATCATCGGCAAGCAGCGTCACGGACCCGTCGGCACAGTGCAGTTGTCGTTCGAGAGCCAGTTCACACGCTTCGGCAATCTCGCCCGCGACGATTATCTGCCGCAACGCTTCGAGTGAACCCTCGCGCGCGGGCGCCAGCCGTGCCATGAAGCCGGACATGACGAGCTTCCCATTCCACGACCTTGCACCGGCTCTTGCTCCCGGGCGCATCACGATCAACCTTGGCGCAATAGCGCGCAACTGGGCTACCCTCGCCAAGCTGGTCGCACCGGCCCGTTGCGCCGCCGTGGTGAAGGCCGATGCGTATGGGTTGGGCGTCGATCGTGTTGTCCCAGCCCTCTCGGCCGTCGGATGCCGAACCTACTTCGTTGCCACAGCTGATGAGGCGGGCCACGTGCGCGCACTTGATGCCAGCGCGCAAATTTTTGTCCTCAATGGGCTTCTTGCAGGTAGCGCTCAGAGCCTTGCATCCAATGCAGCGGTACCCTGTTTGGCGAGTCGCGAGGACATCGCGGAGTGGCAGACGTTGCAACGAACACTGCGACGAGCACTGCCAGGCGCCCTCAACCTCGACACAGGGCTCAACCGTCTGGGCCTGTCGCAGGACGACATCCGCCACATCGCGAGGGAGCCCACCCTATGGCGCGATATTCCCTTGGCTCTGGTGATGAGCCATCTGGCCTGCGCCGACGATCCGACAGACCCGATGAACGAGGCCCAGCGCACGCGTTTTGAAACCATGCG
>JAKALI010000158.1 GCA_021813195.1 Pseudomonadota bacterium | reverse complement strand
GCCACTCGACGAAACGCACCAGCGCACCCTCGTCGAGCGCACCATTCTTGAACGGCGTAATGAGCGCCGTTAGTGAACCTTTGAACATGCTTCTCCTCAGACCTAACGGCGGTGTGTGGCCCCGATCGCGCCCGTGGCACGCAGAGAGCCCGCAGGTGAATCCCTCGATCGAAGTTCCCCGCCCTCGCACAGCCGCGGCCGTGCGTTGCCTTGAAGTAGGCCAATCGCGTTGATACCTTCCAGAGCGTAACGGCGTACGCTTTCGTCACTCTGTTCGGGGCTCAGAGAGCGACTTTAGGCGCTCGCCTGCCCGATCGCAAGGCAACCAAGCCGCGCGTGTCCCCAATTGGCCGCAGCGAGGACGTCCCCTCCCAGCGAAAGGACCCCCGCCTTGAAGATCATGAAAGCCGGCGACCGGAAATTCGATATTTTTTCCCGTCCAAGCCTGAAGTTAGCGCTCTCAACCGTATGGGTTGTCGGCGCCCTGGGCGTCGTGGATGTCGTCACCTCATCCGTCCTGCTGGCGCGCGCTGAGCCCGCCATCGGGACCACCGCTGTAGAGCGCCACACCCCCGACGAGACGGAACGGGCGACGTTGGCGCGTCTCGATTCGGCCATCGCGCCCGTGCTCGCAACCCGAATCTCGCAGGAGGATGCCGCCAATCTGCGCGACGCTGTCAAAGCCTTCGGAGCCGCCAACCTGGCGAAGGGTCTGGCGCACCGCAAAATGATTTCCGATCCAGTGGCGGGCAAACTCGCAGACTGGTACCGCCTGCGCTCCGGCTATGGCACGGCGGAAGAATACCGCAAGTTCTTGGACGACAATCCGGCGTGGGGAGATCGCCGCCTTCTCTCCCAGCGTCTCGAAGAAGCCCTCTTCACACAAGGCGGGAACTCGGCTGCCATTCGCGCGCATTTCGCCACGTCAGGTCCGGAAACCGGTGTTGGTCTTGCGGCACTTGCGTCTGCCCGGCTCGCCGAAGGCCAGACTGCAGAAGCACAGGCGTTGGCGGCCCAGGCTTGGCGGGACCACAACCTGCCCGCCACACTGGAGACCGGCTTTCTGGATCGTTTTGGTAAATTGCTCACCCCCGCCGACCACAAAGCCCGCCTCGACCGCCTCATTACCGAGGACATCCGCTGGATGGGTCAACGCAAAGAGCGCGCAGCCATCGCGCGGCGCACGATAGCCCTTCTGCCGGAAAACGAGCGCGTTGCCGCCGAAGCCCGTCTGGCCGTTTTTCTCCAGCAAGATGGAGCCCTCAAACGCATCGAGTCACTACCCACCGGAGAGGGTGCCGCCAAAGACTGGGGCCTTGTGTTCCACAAAGCCCAGGCGCTCCGGCGGGCAAACCGCATCAATGAAGCCGCCAAGCTACTCTTGTCCGCACCTTTGGAATCGACGGCGTTGGTCAATCCCGACGGCTGGTGGATTGAACGACGCACGACCGCTTATGCCGCCTTGCGCGTAGGTAAGCCGAAGCTCGCTTATGACTTGGTCCGCACCTCCGGGCCCCTGAGCATCAATCCGCTCAAGGACCAGAGCTTTATGGCTGGCTGGCTCGCGCTGCGGTACCTAAAGGACCCAGACAAGGCTGCCCCGCACTTTGAGGCTTTTGCTCAGGCCGCCGATGGACCTCTCAGCCGCGCCAAGTCGCAATACTGGCTCGGCCGCCTGGCCGAAGCCCGCAAGAACGAGACGGCGGCCCGCGCGGCCTATTCCGAGGCTGCCAAAGATCCCGATACCTTCCATGGCCAGCTCGCCATGAAGAAACTCGATCCCGCAGGCGCCCGGTTCGAAATTTCCCCGCCGCAGGACCCCACAGCCGACGAAATCGCGCGCTTTCGTGCACTTGACGCCGCAAAAGCAATTGTCATCGCCAAACAGGCCGGATTGTCACGCCACATCGCCCATCCCCTCTTCGTCCAACTGCGGATGCATCTGGGCAGCGAAGCGGAAGCGGCCATGATCGCCCAACTTGCCGAACGCGTCGGCGATACGCAGATGGCCGTGCGCATCGCGAAGGCTGCCATCGCGAAACGGCAGAACCTCTACTACCACGCCTATCCTGTGCATCCCTTCCCGGCCTATACGCCGCTGCGTAAGCCGCCCGAGACAGCCTTCCTGCTTGGCATCGCGCGCCAAGAGACGGAGTTCAATCCCGACACCGTCTCGGGCGCAGGCGCTAAGGGCTTGTTGCAGGTGATGACCGTCACCGCCGAACACGTTTGCCGCGACTACAAGATCAATTGCGATCTGAAGCGGTTGCTCACCGACACATCCTACAACACGATGATCGCATCGGCCTATATCGCCGATCGCCTCGACAACTTCAGAGGCTGCTACATTCTGGGTCTTGCCGGATACAACGCCGGACCGGGACGCGCGCGCGAGTGGATCGCCCAGTTCGGCGATCCGCGCGATCCCGCCGTCGATCCAATCGACTGGATCGAACGCATTCCACTGCAGGAGACACGTGAATACGTTGCAAAAGTGCTCTCCAATGTGCAGGTCTACCGCGCGCGATTGGGAGATGGCGCCACTGCACTGCAGATTGAGCGTGATTTGACGCGCGCGCGTTTGGCGGCGAGCGGCGCACCGCGGGCGTCTGCAACGGAGCGAACCGCGGCAGGTGAATGATGACCGCGCGGTGTCTCGTGCTGCCAAATTGATTGCAAACGTCGTCACAGAGGGCAAGCGGGGGCTGCGAACGATGACAACGGTGCCACAGGGCTTCGAAGAGCTCTTTGTTACGCAGCGCAGCGGCTTGCGGCTGTATGGTCGCCATTATCCGCCGAACGCTGCAGCGTGCATAGCGCCCGCCACAATCCGTCGGCGACCGCTCGTTTGCCTCGCAGGCCTGACGCGCAACGGTCGCGATTTCCATGAATTGGCTCTGGCGCTCTCACAAGGCGACGACGCTCGCTCGGTCTACACTCTCGATTATCGGGGGCGGGGATTGTCCGATCATGACGCCGAATGGCGCAACTATTCCGTCCCCATGGAAATGCAGGACGTTATCGACGTCCTGGTCGCCCAAGGGCTGTCAGCGCCTGCAATTTTGGGCACGTCGCGCGGCGGTCTCATCGCAATGGTGCTCGCCGCCGCTCAACCAAGCTTCGTTGGTCCCGTCATCCTGAATGACATTGGTCCGGTGATTGAACCCAAAGGACTGGCACGAATTGCAACATATGTCGGTCGCACGCCGCTGCCTCGCACCTGGGCTGATGCGGCCAAGCTCGTCAAGGACATGAATGCGCGAGCCTTCCCCGCCACGCCGGAGACCGATTGGGAAGCGATCGCGCGACAGTTATTTAACGATCGCAATGGGCGGCCGGCCCCCGGCTATGACCCCAAACTCGCCAATGCCTTCTCGCTGCTGAACGGCCCCGTGCCCGCGATGTGGGCGCAATTCGAGAGCCTGTTGCGCCTACCGTTGATGGTGATCCGCGGCGCGAATTCGGACATTCTATCCGCCGAAACTGTTGTTGAGATGCAGCGGCGGCATCCCGCGTTCACGGCCATCGAGATCGCAGGTGAAGGTCACGCGCCCTGGCTGCGTGACCCCTCCAGCATTGCAGCAATCCGCCGCTTCCTCGCCTCTTGTGATACCGACGCCGTTCCGCGACTGCACTAATTAATTGCGCCAGTCGGGCCATCGCAACCCGCCTGATCGACCGCCCTCAGCCGTCGCGGCTCGAGTCGACTTCGCCGCGATCCACGCGCCGAGAGAATTCGGTGTGTCCGCCCGACGCCAGAATACGCGCCTGCTCGATCCAATTCTCGCGCTCGATGCGGCCCTTGAAATCGAGGATCTGACTGATGCGATCGATGTCGGCGCC
Source organism: Pseudomonadota bacterium (assembly GCA_021813195.1). Next base: position 4,307 of record JAKALI010000158.1, on the reverse strand, counting down.
CGTCCAATTGGCAATTTGTTCATAGGTCGTGACGCCAAGAGAATTGAGGCGCTTCTCGATCAGCACACCAATCCCACGAATGCGCTTCAAATCATCTTCGCGGCCGGTGGGAGCGGGCGCTTCTCCACGCAGGGCCTCCGATCGCACTGAGCGCAGGCCCGCCAAATCGCTACGGGGTGCAGGTTCGCTAGCCGTCGCGCGCTGAGCCTGTTCTCTATTCTCGCGGATGGCATCCGCCAAGCGGACAGGACGCGGAGCATCCGTACCATCAGCGTATCGGGCGAGCACCCGCGCCTGCTCGACCCAGTTGTCGAGACTGATGCGACCAGGACGACCAAGCTGCGCCTCCATGCGCGCCACGTCGTCCGGCGACCAGCGCGCGATGTCGGCATAACGCGTGATGCCCAATCCGATCAGAGCCTGCTCGGTTGCGGCGTCGACACCGATGATACGCGTGAGACGATCAGGCCCGGCGCTTTGAGAGGCTGCATGACTCGCTGCCGAGTGCGCGGCGGCCGCGGCGCTTCCGGGAGCTTGGTCTCGGCGACGGCGCGCATAGTCCGTCTCGCCACCACGGGCGAGTATATGCGCCTGCTCGATCCAGTTTTCCTGCTCGATGCGACCGACGAAACCCAAGGACTGACTCATGCGTGTCACATCCGCGGACGTCCAGCCGGCAATCTGACTGTAGCGGGTTACGCCCAGCGCATTGAGTCGGCCTTCGAGGATTGAGTCGATACTGCGAATGCGTTTGAGATCGTCAGCCGGCTCGCTGCCACCGGCGACCGTAGATTCCGCTCTGGGCTGTGCGAAAACGGGTGCAGTCGTCGCGCTGCTGGCTGCCGCGGCGGCTGCGGCAGCCGCAACGCCGATTGCGGAGGAGGAAGACTGAGACACCGGCTCCGGTTGGGGCATAACGGCCTCCCGAGCGACCTCAGCTTCGGGGGCCGGCGCAGGTACCGGCGCGCGATCTGGTGCCGATTCGCCCGCACTCTCTGAGTTTGCGACCAAATCACTCGGCGGCGGAGGTGGCGGTGGCGGAATGGGCTGCGAAGCATACGCTGGTTGCGTCGGCGTGGCGTGTTCTTGCGCGACGACCGGTTGGTCAACCAGCAGCGAACGCTGCGGCTGCTCCGCCACGATCTCGCTCTGGGGTGCCGCGGCCGGCGCGGGCTGAGGCATATCTTGCCGGATTGAGGCCGCCGCCTGGGGCCCGACCGGTTCTCGGGTAACAGGCTCCGCAATGATTGGTTCCGCTCGCCCGGGCTCAGGTGCCCGCGGCCGCACTTCCACCACCGGCTCTCGGCGAACCGTCGACAGCTGCGCGGCGTCGGCCCCGGTCAAAGCACTCTCGAAGCGTTGTGCCTCCGGTGAAATCGGGCGTTGCGCCACTGCTGGCGTGGCAGCCGCCCCGGCAATGGCCGCCGTCGCAGCGACCGTCTCCGTGGCCGGCTGATAGCGCGCGGCATACACGGCCCGTCGAATGAGACAACCAAGAATACAGCCCAACAAAAAGGCGGCGAGTAGAAGCAGGAAAATCTGCAGAGCGAGGGTGAGCATGTTCAACTTACTCCTTGGTCGAGACGGTCGTCCGCAAGACGCCGCACGTGCTCAGTCCTCGACCTCACCGCACGAGACCCATCCGACAAATATCCCGAGCGCCAGCGCGCCCAGGACGTACCAGAACAGCTTAATCAAGAGGTAGTCCATCCCACTCCACGCTCCTCAGCGTCACTTTAGTTCAGCGGCCCATGCCTTCGGTGATGAGCGACCATGACTTGTGTCGCGCTACACCTGCCTCACGACGTCAATTCCACTTCGAAAAACCCCAGGGCCCCCATTCTACTCCGTCAGCACCTTGAACTCGATGCGACGGTTCTTAGCGCGCCCCTCCGGTGTCTCGTTGTCCGCAATGGGCCGCTCGGCACCAAATCCCGCCGAACTCAAACGGTTGGGATCGATCCCGGCGCCCACCAGATAATCCACGACTGCGGCCGCCCGACGCTCCGACAAGGGCTGATTGCGCTCCGGGATGCCTTCTGCATCGGTGTGTCCTTCGACCCGAATTTTGAAGGTCGGGCAGGAGTTGGCAATCTCCACCAGACGATTGAGAGTCGGCCGGCTCTTGGGGTCCAACGTTGCATCGGCGCGTTTGAACAGAATGGTTCCAGCCGCAGCCGCCTCACTCATCAGTCGCTCGCAGCGATCCGCTTCGGCGCGAATGGCGGCAAGTCGGGCCTCCTCCTCAGCTTTGCGGCGCGCGGCTTCTTCCTCCGCCTTGCGCCGCGCCTCGGCTTCCGCCGCCAACCGCGCCTCTTCTTCAGCGCGCCGGCGTGCCTCCTCCTCCGCTTTGCGCCGGGCTTCCGCTTCGGCGGCCAGACGACGCGCCTCCTCGGCCTTGCGACGTGCCTCGGCCTGCACGCGGCCCGTGCTCTCGATCCGAACCGTCGGACTGCAACCTTGGCTGACCGCGCCGCGGACGGCATCACTGGCGGCGGCAGCTATGTCGTCATCGTCCGTGCGGCCTGAGACGTCCAACACGAGGCCGCTTTGGCGCACGGCACCGGTGTCGAGCTTCGGCAGACCGGACAACCCGGCCATGAAGCACGCCTGCCAGCCTTGCGGCGCTCCGGGCCGCACGACGAGATTGTCTTTTACGGTCTTGTCGGGAAACTTGCCGCGGACCGCCGCGACCAAAGCGATGCGATCCTGCTCGCTGGGCGCCGCACCGGAGAGCTCGATCACACTATCCTGAAGCTCGGCCGATGTGATGTAGGGCCCTGTCGGCGTGACGGCAACGGGGGCCGCCGGTGCCGGCGCCGGCTGCGGTTTTGGCCAGCGGATGTCCGTTGTTGCGGCCAACGGCTGCGCGATCGCGCTGATGAATGCTCGCCGGACTGCCGATGCCGTCGGCTCGTCCTCGGCCACACCGTCAAGAGTGATGCCCTTCGCTTTTAGTGCGACACTTCCCTCTCGCAGCTGATAGAGCTGCTTGAGGCCGGCCTCGGCCGCCTGCACGAAGCCTTCCGGCTCACCGGAGCCAATATCCATACGATCGATGACCGCATGGCGCGGGAAGAGCCGCTTGGCTTCGCCGAACAACCGGTCACGAACCTCTGCGCTCGGCACGAAGCCCGCTAAAACGACCTGGCTGCCCGAAGACTTCGCGCTCCACACGTAGGGTGAGACGACCGGAGCGGTAATCCGATCGGCCGCCAACCGCAGCCCCTTGGGCATTCCCGTCGCGAGCTGAGCGCGAATGGCCTTCAAACTCGCCTGATCCATCGCCTCGCCGGAGATGGAAAAATCAGTGCCAGCCAAGTCGACGGAACCCTGCTTTAAGCCAGCGAGCTGCTTCAAGCCGAAGTCGATGCCGCCGAGAAACAGCGACCGTTCCGGCGCGCCCCGCGCGATCTGCATGGCGTCTTCGACCCGCGCACCAGGGAACGCAGCCCGAGCAGCACTGAGCACAGCCCGGCGCGTTTGCTCCCCAGGAACGTAACCCGACAGTCGCACCCGGTTGCCCTCGCTGCGGGTGGCCGACCAAACGTAACGCTCGACTTTCTCGACGAGATCCGTGCGCTGATCGACGATCCGCACGCCCCACACCCGGCGCGCGAGTTCGGCGGCTTTGGCTGGTTCCGATTCCTCCGTGGCGCGACCTGTCAGGATCGCATCGCGGCCATCGAATTCGGCGTTCGCCCATCCCAGGCCGGCGCGCTCCAGGGCCTCGGTTGTGCGCACCTTGAGGTCACTTTCGATGATCTGTTGATTGAGGTGAAGACTGATCCAGCTCAACATCGCAAGCGGAATGAGGCCCCAGAGCCAACGCCAAGGATTACATCTCATGTCCACAATGCTCCCACACTCAACCAACATACGACCCGCGTAAGGACCGCGTTCGAGCTCCATCGGGCTGATCATCCCGACGGCGCCCGCTCGTTCCCCGACGCGGCTGTACGCCCCCCTCTGGCGGCGCCACTATAATGGGTCCGCGTTCGCATTCCAAGGAGCAGCCCATCCACACGGTGCGGCGCAGACAGGTCTGTCCCGACGGGCTCCAAATCGGACTGCACGACTTGCCGGAATACCACTTTCAACGGGAGCACGCGCAAGCTCGGCTCGCACGCCCCGTGCAATCAATCCCAGGGACGGCACACGCCGATCCTTGGCAACCATGTGCCCGCGTCGTCCCAAGTCAAAATGCAACATTTTTTGACATGGCCCTATAACGCTTCTAAGACTTTGGTCGAACGAAGGTTCGTCTACCATCACAAAAGAACGAACCACAGGGCAGGAAACCATGG
>JAKALI010000157.1 GCA_021813195.1 Pseudomonadota bacterium | reverse complement strand
AGAATTAATTTTCCGGGTTTCGAGACGATTGAGAAAGAGAAGGAAGAGAAGATTACAGAAGAAACAGTTGCGGTAGTGAGGGCGAGGAGATCGATCCGGTCGAGATGGGAAGGACGAGAAATGGTTGCCCGATGGTCGGATGCTGGTGACGGAACGCCCCGGCCGGTTGCGGATCGTCACGCCCGCCGGCGAGATCGGACCCGCCGTTGCCAATGTCCCTGAGGTCGTCGGTTCTGGGCAAGGCGGACTGCTCGATGTCGCCCTGGCACCCGATTTCGCGACAAGCTCGGAGATCTTTATCTCCTATGCGGAGCCACGTTCGGGCGGGGTCAATGGAACGAGCGTGGCGAGGGCACGCTTGAAAACAGACAACCAGAACGGCGGCACGCTCGAGGACGTTCGCGTCATATTTCGCCAAGAGCCCGCCGCGTCTGGCACCTACCACTTTGGCTCCCGCATCGTGTTCGCCAACGATGGCACGCTGTTCGTTACGACCGGCGACCGCTACGCCCTCAAGGACGAAGCCCAGAATCCGAAGACGCATATCGGTAAGGTCATTCGCATCACGAAGGACGGTGATGCCGCACCGGGCGCGCCGGTTGCCGCCGGTTGGGATGCGAAGGTCTGGTCCATCGGGCATCGCAATCTGCAAGGCGCGACTGTCGATCCGGCGACCGGGGACTTATGGACGGTCGAACATGGCGCGCGCGGCGGCGATGAACTCAATCGTCCACAAGCTGGACGCAACTACGGCTGGCCCGTCATTACTTACGGACGCGACTACACATTCCTTAAGATTGGCGAGGGCACGGCCAAGGCTGGCATGGAGCAACCCGTCTACTATTGGGATCCGTCCATCGCGCCGTCGGGACTCGTGCTCTACTCCGGTAAGTTGTTCCCCGGCTGGAAAGGCAATCTCCTCGTCGGCGCCCTGGCCGGCGCCCATTTGTCGCGGCTCGTCATGGAAAACGGCGCCGTCGTCGCGGAAGAACGACTTCTTACAAACCTCGACGAGCGCATCCGCGACGTCCGCGAGGGGCCGGACGGCGCTGTCTATGTCGTCACGGATGATCGCCGAAACGGTAAGATCATCCGCCTAACACCGGCCAAATAATCCAAGCACCTCGACATCAGCGTCAGCGTCGCGTACCGGGCACGGTCTGGTCGATTTCCTTGGCGGGTGGCGGCGCGTCGACTGGCACGACCTGCGCGGACTCGGTGCGCTCGATACGACAATCCTGGTTCTTGTCGAGCATCTTAAAGGCCGGATTCGGCTTGCCGGTTAGCTCCTCGAGCGTGACGCGGCCATCCCCGTTCATATCAAAAAAGGATACATCGGCCACGTCGAAGAGCCGGTCCGTCGCCGCCATCTTCTTGAATTCAGTCGCGTCGAGCGACCCGTTGCCATCGCCGTCGGCCTCGCGGAACAGCCCCGCGACGTAGGTTTTCCACTCGTCGCAGGTCACGACCCCATCTTTATCGAAATCCCAGGTCTGGGCGGCCGCAATGAACGTGCGGTCCGTTAACGACGCCGATCCAAAGGGTGATTTATTACCGGTTAGGGAAGGCAGCGAGCTACAGGCTGCAACCGAACAGCCAATCAGGATCGCGACAGCGACCGCAACGTCCGGCAACCCTGGCTTCACATCTGACATTCCCGCCCCCGATGGATCCTTGAGGGCCGGAATCGCCCACCGCGCCCCCAAGTTGACCCGGTACCTAGCCCGTGGGGCGGCACTTGGGCAATCGTTGCCAGTCCCCGGCACGGTATCTTCACCGGGTTTCACGGGCGACGATTGCTTGGGTTGACTTCGCGGCCGCATTAGAAGATTGTTCCGCGTCCCTTACGGCCCTGATGATCAGAGCCGCCGACCGGTCGAGCCGCGCGCTTTTTTTGGAGCGGGCCGGGGCCGGAGGTCAACATCCGACGGCGCGTTGCGCTCTCGGATGCGTTTGTCGTTTGTCGAAAGGCTTGCGCCATGTTTCAGAGCCTCTCGGATCGGTTGTCCGGCGTCCTCGATAAGTTGAGAGGTCGCGGCGCTCTGACCGAAAGTGATGTCGCCGAGGCCATGCGCGAGGTGCGCCGGGCGCTGCTCGAAGCCGACGTGGCCCTCGATGTCGTACGTGACTTCACCGAAGCCGTGAAAGCGAAAGCCATCGGTCAGGACGTGATGAAATCCGTCACGCCTGGTCAGCTCGTGGTCAAGATCGTCCATGACGAGCTCGTGCGCGTCCTGGGCGCAGACGCAGATCCCATTGATCTGAAAGCCACCCCACCCGTCGTCATTTTGATGGTCGGTCTTCAAGGTTCTGGTAAAACCACAACATCGGCCAAGATCGGCTACCGGCTAACGCAGCGCGACAGAAAAAAAGTGCTGCTCGCCTCGCTTGATACCCGCCGTCCCGCGGCGCAAGAACAGCTGCGTGTTTTGGGCGAGCAGACGAACGTCCCAACCCTGCCGATCGTTGCCGGCCAAACGCCGCTCCAGATTGCGCGCCGCGCGCTCGAGGCCGCCAAACTCGGCGGCTACGACGTCGTCATTCTGGATACTGCCGGCCGCATCACACTCGATCTGGAATTGATGGACGAAGTCGCGCAAGTCAAAGCCGCGACAAACCCGCACGAAATCCTCCTCGTCGTCGACAGCCTGACCGGCCAAGATGCGGTCAACACCGCCAAAGCGTTCAACGAACGGCTCGGCATCACGGGCACCGTGCTCACGCGCGCCGATGGCGATGGACGCGGCGGTGCCGCCCTCTCGATGCGAGCGGTCACCGGCAAGCCGATCAAACTTCTGGGCGTTGGCGAAAAGTGGGACCAGCTCGAAGAGTTCGATCCCAAACGCGTTGCCGGTCGCATTCTGGGCATGGGCGATATCGTCGGCCTCGTCGAAAAAGCCGCACAGGCGCTTGACGTCGAGAAGGCGACGCAGATCGCGCAGAAGATGAAGCGCGGCACGTTCGACCTCGAAGATTTGGCCGAACAGCTCAAACAGATGGAACGCTTAGGCGGTGCCGGTGGACTCCTCGGCATGATGCCCGGAGTTGCGCGCATGAAAGCGCAGATCAACGAAGCGGGCCTCGACAAGAGCGTCAAACATCAGCGCGCCATCATTTCCTCCATGACACCGCGGGAACGGCGCAACCCGAAGATCCTCGACGCCAAACGCAAGCGGCGCATCGCCGCCGGCTCTGGCACGAAGGTGGAAGACATCAACCGGCTGCTGAAAATGCACCGGCAGATGTCGGACATGATGAAAGCCATGGGCCGCAATCCTGGCATGATGGCGAAGATGGCCGGCGCCATGGGCATCGGCCCGAGCGTGGCTCAAGCGCCGAGCGACGCCGAGCTGGCGCGACTGCACAACGAGCTCCAACAACTCGATCCGCAGGCCCTTGCGAAACTGCCAGCCGAACTCAAGGAGGCCCTGCCCAAGGGGCTTCCCGGTCTTGGGGGCAAACCACTCGGAAAGGGCGGCGCGCTGCCCGGTTTGGGCGGCGCACCTCTGTCAGGATTCCCGGGTTCGCTTGGCAAAAAGAAATGACAGTCGAGACGCCTGGCATTCTCAGCAACAGCTGAAGGCACTGGGCGGATCGGACGGACGATTAAGACGTTCACGACCCACCGATTTAACGACACGATGATGAAAGGACTTAAGAATGGCAACGAAAATCCGATTGGCACGGGGTGGAGCCAAGAAGCGCCCCTACTATTACATCGTCGTCGCCAACGCGACGGCGCCCCGTGATGGCCGCTACATCGAGCAGATCGGCACGTACAATCCCATGGTCGCCAAAGACCACCCAGACCGCTTGAAGCTCAATCACGAGCGCGCCGCGCATTGGCTCAAAGTCGGTGCCCAACCGACCGATCGTGTCGCCCGTTTCCTGGATGCGGCGGGCCTCATGAAGCGCACGCCGATCACGAGCGTCCAGAAGGCAAAGCCGAAAAAGAAGGCTCAGGAACGCGCCGCTGCCGCTGCCGAAAAGGCCGCCAAGGCCGCTCAAGAACAAGCCGCTGGCTAAATTGACAAAGCGGTCGCATCACGGACTTGAGCACGCGGCCGCGATCCTGAACGATTCTGCGTGACGATATTTGTCCGGCTGTTGGGCCCGATGCCTTTGATTGCATCGGGCCGACCACCATTGGGATACAATCAATCTGCTCGCTTGCGGCCCGTGAACATCGACCGCACGAGATTTTCTCCGTGCTCGATGCTCGCCACCACGACCCCCACGACATGCAGGGCAACGAGCACCAGCGATACATTCGCTAACACCTCATGAATGTCTTCCAAGGTTTGATTACCCCAAAACGCGTCCAGCGTCATGAGATAACCCGTGACGCACAGCCCGATGAGAACGCCGAGAAGGGCCAACACCATCACGCCTCCGGCCGGATTGTGGCCGATGTATCGCGGGGCCTGAAAACGCACGGAGTCCCGAACAAAGCGACCGATCGTGCGCGGTGAATAGACGAAATCCGAAAATCGCGCGTGCTGCGAGCCGACGAAGCCCCACACAATTCTGGCCGCCAAAAGTACCGCGATCGTATAGCCGATCCAGATGTGTACCGTCTCGTAATCGTCCCCGGTCACATGCGATCCTGTGAACAGGAGAACGAGCGACCAATGAAAGATGCGAACAAAACGGTCCCAGACCAGAACCTCTGCAGGCTCGGCCTTCTGTTCGCTGGCCGGCGGTGCAGGACCGCCAGCCAGATCTTGCTCATATCCTCTGCTCATGATCGGTTGCCTTGCGCCGGAGCGTTTTTGACATCTGCTTCGACAGGATTGCCGGTGACGGGGTCCACGAAGAGTTCGACCCGATTGCCAGCAGCATCTCGTGCATAAACTTCGACGCAGGCATTCTTTACCTTGGATTTGAGTACCTCATAGCCATGGTCCCGAATGATCGACAAGATCTTGTCCATCGGGAGCCACTCGGCCTCAGGACGCGTGGTACATGGCTGCGTCCGTGAACCAGCGCTGGCGATCGACGCATGCGTTACACTCGCCATGAGAATGATAAGGATTGCTGAGGTTTTTTTCATCGTCATCTCCCGTAATCTCGCGATATCCGAAGGCGCGGCATGCGGTGCGCGCTTGGCGCTGCCCAGCCTCACCTAGCGCGATTTCGCAGCGTTCACTTCTTTCTAGACTTGGTCACGAGAATCTCGCCATTGGCGGGATTGACGTACAGCTTCTCGCGAACGCCATCCTTCGTCGTAACCTTGGCTTCGACACATTGACCTTCGAGCTCGATTTCCGTCAGGGCATAACCTTGAGCGGACAGCTTCGCGCCAATTTCCTCAAGCTTGAGCCACTGTTCTCGGGGCGCTGAGGTGCAAGACTTGTCGTCGCGGTCAGAGGCCGCTGCCGGGACACTCAGCAGAGCAAGGCAGGTGACAGGAATGATGATGTGACGCATGCTCGTGATCTCCAGTGCTTGTGCGTCGCCACCATGACGACGCGACAGGCGGCACGTTAAGCTTTGGGGCCTGATCTCATCCTGACCGGGCCTGTCAGTGTCTTGTCAGCAGCAACCCTGCATGAATGCCGGTTGATGATCTGGCGCCACATCGCCAAAGGCGACACCACACAATGGCTTTACAGCGACGAAAATTCCTCGGTGTTTTAGGCATCGCAGCTCTATCGGGGGCTGCGGCTCCGGTTCTTGCAGACAGTGACTGGGGCGGGGATGACGACCGCACAAGGGGCAAGAAAAAGGGCAAACGAAAAGACGACGAGCGCGAGCGTGAGGCCTTGCGCGCGGCCGTGGCGGCAGGAGAGCTGTTGCCTCTCGCTGAGGTTCTCAATCGCGTCCAGCCCAGCGTAAAAGGAGACATCATTGGGATCGAGGCGGAATTCGAAGACGGCGTCTGGCTTTATGAAATCAAGGTCATTGAACCGTCTGGCCGATTGATCGAATACTATGTTGATCCCCGCACCGCCGACATCGTCAAGATCGAGGAAAAGCTGAAGAAGTGACATGCGCGCCCTCGTTGTCGAAGACGAACCTCGGATTGCGGACGACCTCGCGCGCGCGTTAACGGCGGCCGGCTTCGTCGTTGATCAGACCAAGAACGGCGAGGATGCCTGGTTCAAAGGCGATACGGAAGATTTCGACGTCGTTGTGCTCGACCTTGGGCTTCCTGGCATGGACGGCCTGACGGTCTTAAAGAAATGGCGCGAAGCCAAGCGGGACATGCCCGTCATCGTCTTGACGGCACGTGGAACCTGGATTGAGCGCGTGGAAGGTATCGATGCTGGTGCCGACGACTACTTGCCGAAGCCATTTCGAATGGAAGAACTCGTGGCCCGCGTGCGGGCACTTGTGCGCCGTTCCGGCGGCCGATCGTCGCCGATACTCCAGGCCGGTGATCTGACGTTGGATGAGCGCCGCATGCAAGTGACCGCCAACGGTGTTCCACTCGCGCTGACGGCACTCGAATATCGCGCGTTCGCGTATTTGACGCACAATCGCGGCCGCACCGTATCGGCGGCGGAATTGATCGAGCATATTCACGGAACACCGGACGCCATCGATACCAACGCGATCGAAGCCTTGATTGCCCGCATTCGGCGAAAAACGGGTGCCGATACCATCAAGACACGGCGCGGCTTCGGCTACATCGTGGAATGAGAGGCGGCAACCATGACCAGCGGCTCATTGCGTTTGCGCCTCCTTGCCGGCGGCGTCGGTGCTTTGATGCTCGCCCTCATCCTCGCCGGATTCGGCTTGCTATATCTTTTTGAGCGCCAGTATTTGCGTAGCCTCTCCAAAACTCTGACCACAGAGTTGGCTCAGGCCTTGGCCGCGATTGAAGTCGATTCATCAGGGAACCTGGCCTTGTCGCGGGAACCCGTCGATCCTCGTTTCGATGTCCCCCTTTCGGGCCTGTATTGGCAGATTACCTCCGACGGTGGCGCGTTGCTGCGATCCCGCTCGCTGTGGGATGCCAGTCTCGCGCTACCACAAGACGACGTCCAGTCCGGCGAGACCCATGAACATCGCATACCAGGGCCTAAACACTCGCGACTGATCGCGCTGGAACGCGCGATTTCGGTGGATCGTGATGGAACCCCCATCCGCATTCGCGCGGCTTTCGCTGCTGATCTTGCCGAAGTTGAAGCCGCGCGCAGAGCATTTCTCTTCGACTTGGTCCCCGCACTGGCGCTGCTTGGCGGGGTCCTTGCAACCGCCATGTGGATTCAGGTCAGCATTGGCCTTAGTCCGCTCTCGAAACTTCAAGACGCCATCTCCCGAATTAAGATCGGCCAAGCGCGCCGCATCGAAGGCACGCCCCCGAAAGAAGTCGCGCCGCTGGTCTCGGAGATCAACGGCCTGCTCGCTGATCAGGAGGCCGCCTTAGACAAAGCGCGTGCCCGCGCGGCCGATCTCGCCCACGGATTAAAAACCCCTCTGGCTGCGCTTGCCGCAGATGTTCGCAGTCTGAACGAGAAAGGTGAAGCTGAACTCGCCGCCCGCATCGGTCAGGTTGCCGAGACGATGCGGCGTCACATTGAGCGCGAACTCTCCCGTCAGCGCCTAAGGGCATCTCCAACGTCCGTCGTCACGAGCGCTTCTGACCTCAAAGGTCTCATTCAATCACTCGTTGCTCTCAATCGACGAACCGCACACGGCCGGAATATAGAGTTTGAAATTGCTATCGCGCCGGATCACAGCGCGACACTCGACAAAACTGATTTGGCCGAAGTGTTGGGCAATCTCATCGAGAATGCGACCCGCCATGCGGTTAGCCGTGTGCGGATCTGTTCCCTTGAGGGAGGAAAATTGGCAATCGAGGACGACGGCCCTGGCATTCCGGAGGCTGAATTGGCCCGTGTCATTCAACGCGGTTTGCGACTCGACGAACGGGAGGGCACCACAGGGCTCGGGCTTGCGATTGTGGACGAGGTCCTGGCCACCTACGGACGATCCCTCACGCTGGAGAGGTCAGAGCTCGGCGGTCTTCGTGCGGTGATCTGAAGCGAGACATCGAAGAGCTCCGGCGGCGCTTGAGACGCGATGCGATCGACGCGTATAGTCGGCTCCCAAACCTGGGGGGACGGGACGCATGACAGCCTCGCGCTACGACGTGGTCGCCATCGGCAATGCCATCGTCGATATCATCGGCCGCTGCGATGATGAG
>JAKALI010000156.1 GCA_021813195.1 Pseudomonadota bacterium | reverse complement strand
AAGCGATTTCCTCCGGCCGGTCTATCCAGTCGATCGGGTCAAGCCGGAAGATTTCTTTACCGAAAAGGACCTCCAGAACGCCAGATCTCGCATGATTGGGTGGGTCCACTCGCTGGCACGGTCCGGGCGTTGATGATCGGAAACGCTCGATGTTGATACAGCGCCCACCATCAACGATGAAAATTGGAAAACTTCGTTCCTCGTTTTTCTCGTCCGGCTGAGGCTCCATGCGGGAAGACGCCGACTTTGGACCGAACTTGCTTCGACAATGGATCGACCGCGCGGTCGAACACCATGCCGACAAGGCCTATATCGTTTCGGCGGAAGATCGGCGCTTGTTCCGCTATGGGCAGCTGCAACGGCTCACTCGGCAGATCGCCGCTTTCCTGGCCAAGCAGGGTGTCCGCACCAACGACCGCATTGCGTTGCTCGCCGGCAACTCCATCGAGCACTTGGTTTGCTATTTAGGCGTGATGGCGTACGGCGCCACGATTTGCACAATTCATGTCGAAATGAATCGTGCCCACCTCTCACACATCCTACCGATATTGAAGCCGCGATTTGTCCTGTTTGAACCTGGCGCCGAACTCGAAGAAATCCTCGCTAATGCATCCGCCCCCTGTCTGCCGCTCGGGACTATCGATGACAATGCCGGCGAAGGCTTCTATGCGTCAGTCGCAGCCTGTGAGCCGGTGATTGCGACGCTCCAGGACACGAGACCGCGAGACGATGCTTGCATCCTGTTCACGTCCGGCACCAGCGCCCGGCCAAAGGGCGTAGTCCTGACCTTTCGCGAGTTGCTGTCCAATGTCGAACCTACTGCCCGCGGCCTCGGCGTGACGGCGAACGACCGGATCTACGATTTTCGGTCCTTCAACTGGTGTTCGGCGCAGGTCCTCAGTGCCTTGACACCGCTCAGTCAAGGCGCTTCGCTGGTCCTAGGACGAAAGTTCACGCGCAGCCGTTTTTTCGAAATTGTCGCCGAATTTGGCGCCACAATGACAGCAGGCAATCCAACCACGATCAACATGCTGCTTAACGGAGATGAACTAACCAATGCGAGCGCGTTGGGCAGATTGCGGTTCATCATCTCAAGTTCGGCCCCGCTTCTTAACGAGGATTGGCGTCGGTTCGAACAACGTTTTGGAATTCCGATCGCTCAAAGTTATGGCTGCAGCGAAATTGGTTGGATTGCAACAAATCCGGGGCGCGATCGGCATTTCGGCACCGTAGGCACGCCTGCCCCCTACCACAAGCTCGCCATTGTCGACGAAATCGGCGAGCCCTTGCCGGCGGGCGAAATTGGCCACGTCGAGGTTGGCGGCTTTTCCGATAACGATTATCGCTATCTCGCGGACGATGGCGGGATACAGGTACACAGCCATGGACGCTTTCGAACGGGCGATATCGGCTTTCTAGATTCGGCTGGATATCTTCATATAACTGGTCGCGAGAAGGATCTGATCATCCGAGGCGGCATCAATATCTCGCCGCTCGAAATCGACAGCATTCTACTGCAACAGTCTGACATAATCGAAGTCGCCACCGTAGGCGTCCCCGACCATACTTATGGCGAAGAGGTCATCAGCTTCGTGGTAGCACGCCCAGGCGCTAACGTAGATGTGGATGACTTACTTCGTTACTGCGGAAAATTCTTGCCACCATCCAAAACACCCAAGCAAATCGTGCTGACCAAACATTTACCAAAGACTGCCCGCGGCAAACTAGACCGCAAGGCTTTGGCTGAACAATGGATCAGCAGCCGTCGCCAAATATCCGCGTGACCTGAGCTCGTCACGCTGCATGCAATTGATCACGCACTTCTTCTCGCAGGCGAAACTCTATTGGCTTTGGCCTGTTGCACACGCTGGCCCAATTCACGGGTAGACGGAATACGCATCTGTTTGTTTGGTTTCACCTCGTCTCGATCTAAATTTTCAATCATAGCAAGAAGGACCCGGCGCATCATCCTTATGTCTTTCGGGTTGATGCCTTCGACTGCAATTTTGTTGACTTCTTCGGCAAGCGGCACCAATTTTCGTTTAAGTAGCCGCCCCTTAGGGGTCAGAAATACGTAAACCATTTTCTTATTATTGTGCATCTTTTTTCGTGTCACGTAGCCTAACTTCTCCATTCCCCTGACCGCCGTGACGGTGGTCGGCTCCATGACACCAGCACGCATGCTCAACTCGCGCTGAGTGATCCCATCACATTCCCAAAGAACCCGCAAAAATGTCCATTGACCCAATGAAACGAAATGTTCAGTCAATCGCATTTGCAATGCACGAAGCAGAGCGCGGGTCGCATCTTTGATTAGGTGCGCCAAGCGATCATTGGGAACGGCTTCACGCCAGTGTCGCAAAATTGCGTCTGTTTCATGATTTCGTAGCTTCTTTGGCTCTTTCATCCGCGTACCTTTTTCCGAACTTCGAAACTACGTAACTCAATTTACTACGCGAGTGCAATTCCCATCTTCTGACACGAGAGACCTAATATCAAACGGGAATCTGAACTGTTACTGCTATTGTGTATCTGCATGGAGACTAGGCGTGTCTATGAGAATAGGGTCGCTACAGATGTTAATACTCGCCATCATGGATTCGAAACTCCTCACTTGAAAGGCCATTGAAATGATGGGAGAGAGCAAATCAGTAAGCCAAATAGGCTGAGATGAGTGGTCGCAATCGCCATGTTGCACGATTAGTTTCTGCAACAGTCACGAAAAATTTGTGGCGCGGAAAGAATAGAGAAATCTCGGAAATCGTCCGTTCCGGACTTCCTTGCCGAAATCGACACCCGATCTTCCCGGCCTCAAGGCCAGTGCCAGGTGAGCCAGGTCGAAAGCCACGCCGGCAGTGCAATGAAGTGTGCGACGCTGTCTGTGCTGGCCGTCAATGCCACCGCTCCGACGAGCGACACGATCGTCCCGGCCATCACGCGACCGCCGAAGACCTCGTGTTGCGGATTTATCATCCAGCCGAAATATATGCGGAAAACGATCGACAGCCGCTGGATCGGCGAAACCACCGACACTGGCGCGATCGCTAGTGCCATGTAGCGGAACATCTGTGAGAAGCACACCATAATGCCGGAGATGACGAACCATTTCGTCGTCTTTCGATCGATCGTGCGAAAGCCCTGCCATTGCCCCGGCAGCATCAACAGCAAGACGACGGCGACGGTCCCTGCGAGATAGGAAACGAAGCCCCCGGCGATGCCGATGGCGATGCCCTTCTTCACGAAGGCCATGCGGATCAAAATCGGGCTCAAGCCGAAGCCGATCGTCGACAACAGCGCGTAGAAATAACCTTCCGCAAAGGCTGGAATGAAAGTCGTTTCGCCCGCTGTCTCCGCCGCGACGTCGGTGATGGGCGTCTTGACGGGCTTAAGCGTCAGCATCGGCCCCGCCACCACCAGCACGATGCCGACCAAACGCAGCAGCGTCAGCGGTTCGCCCAGCCAGAATACGGCCAGCGCCAGGCTGATGATCAGGCTGTACTGCTGGAGCGGCGCCACCAGATTGGCGCCGATCGCCTTGGTCGCGCGGTAATTGCAGTAGCGCGCCCAGGCAAAATGGATCACGCCGGCGACCGCAAGCAGGCCCCAGCTCAGTGCCGAAAAACCCATGAGGATCGGTATTCCGCCCGTCAACAGCATGGCGAAGATGAAGACGGGCAGCGCGACTGGCAGGCTTATGCCCACCGCCTGTAGGACGGTTCCGGTTAGCACGCCGCGCCGCACGCTGGCATTGGCATAGGCGAAGGTCACCGCCGAAAGCAGCGCCAGCAGTCCACCGATCATGCGTTAATTCCGTTCCATTTAGGCTGATTGGAGCGACGCGCCGCAGTTTTGAATCTTGCCACCGGCGCAGTCAGGCAATCTAGCTGATGGCGGACGACTTTGGCAGCCCCGTAGCGCTGGGCCGTGCGCGCCATCGGCGAGCAGCAACGGGTTGAGCCATCGCTGCTCTTTTCGGCGTGGCAGCCAATACCGAGCGCTTGCCGATCAAATTGGTGCCAGCCAAGATCGACATGCAACGGCAAGCCGCGGCGGCGCGCTCACGGCCTTTGCCAGCGCAGGGTGCCCTCGGCGATCTTCTTGTCCACCGTGGACTTGACCATGGCCACCATGAATTTAGCCACCGCCGCATTCAAGTTGCGGCGGAAGATCAGGTGCAGCGATTGCACCAGCGCTGGCCGCACGATCTCGCGCGCGTTGAGTTGCCCGGCTTTGATCTCGTCAAGGAACAGCCCATAAGGCACCACGGTCCCGCAGCGGTTGCGGATTAGCATCTCGCGCTTCAAATTGATCGGCTCGACCTCGAGCGCGACGTTGAGCTTGATGCCGCGCTGGCGGGCGACGCGCTCGACCCGCTGGCGGATGACCTGAAGACGGTCGTCGAGAAGTAGCGCATGGTCGCGCAGCCGATCGAAGCCGATCGGAGCGCTCGAATCGACGATGTCGGGCGGGCCGACTAGAAACAGTTTCTCACGATAGAGCTTGATTGAATTGATCTTCTTGGTGTCGACCGGATCGTAACAAAAGGCCATGTCGAGCCGGCCAGCTTCGACCCGGCGCAGGAGATCGTGGCTCATGGCCTGATGCACCGCCACGCGCAAGCGCGATTCCTCGGCGCAACGTGAAAAGATCTCCGGCGCCAGAATCCGCCCGGAAGTCGGCGTCACCCCCAGCGACAGGTTGCCCGCGAGACTCTTCTGGAACGGCCGCATCGCCTCTTCGGCCGCCTGCATGCGATCGACGATCGCTTCGGCGTGACGCAGCAATTTACGTCCCGCCTCAGTCAGTTGCACGCCGCGCGAATGGCGGGCGAACAGATCGACTTCGAGCATGTCCTCGAGCTTCTTCACCTGATAGCCGAGCGCCGGCTGCGAGACGCGCAGGTGCTCGCTCGCCGCAGTCAGGCTGCCCGCGCGCGCGATGGCAATGAAGTAGCGAAGCTGGCGAATGTCCATGCCGACCCGGTCCGACGGCGAACTGCCGCTATAAGTAATCCTTATACCTTGCCAAGAAAAACGGTATTTGTCACCGCCCGGGTGGGCTCGTAGCGTGACACCATGCTGATTGCCGGCCGCTTTTGCGGCCGTGTCGCGCGTCTTCACCCCAAAAGTCGGCGAAGCACCATGAACAAACCCGTCAAACCCGAAACGCCATCGTCAACGACTAGCCGAACGCCGATCCAAGACCTGCGTGAATGGCTTGAACGCGTTGACCAGCTTGGCGAGCTTGTTCGTATTGAAAAGCCGGTCGATCGCGACGAAGAAATGAGCGCGATCTCTTACCTGCTGGCCAAGCAGCAGCCCTCGCCTGCTGTGCTGTTCGAGCACGCCAAAGATTTCGAAAAGAGCCCCTTCGGCGCGCGGCTGTTGTGGAACGTGCTTGGCCCCAGCATCAAGCGCACCGCCTTGACGCTGGAGGAGCCGCCCGACACGCCGACTACCGAGCTGATCCGACGCTGCAAGGACAAGCTGCGGCAACGCATTCCGCCGGTGGAAATCGCCTCTGATAAGGCGCCGATCTTCCAGAACAGCACCAGCGGAAAAGACATCGATCTCGATCAACTGCCGATCCCGCGCCATTGGCCGCTCGATGGCGGGCGCTATGCTGGCACCGGCGACGCGGTGATCACCCGCGATCCGGACAGCGGCTATCTCAACATTGGCACCTATCGCATGATGCAGCAGGGCCGTGCCGAATCCGGACTGTATCTGTCCCCTGGCAAGGATGCGCGCCTGCACATCACCCGCGCCTGGCAGCAGGGCAAGCCGATCGAGGTCGCCGCCGCCTGGGGCATCGATCCGCTGTTCATGATGGTCGGCTCGCAGACCTTCCCCAAAAACGTCTCCGAATACGAATTCGCCGGCGGCATCAAGGGCCAGCCGATCCCGGTAGTGCGCGGCAAGACCACCGACTTGTTGATTCCGGCCAATGCCGAACTGGTGATCGAGGGCGTCATCGACGTGAATTCGGTAAAATCGGAAGGTCCGTTCGGCGAATTCCCCGGCTATTACGGCCGGCCGGAAGCGGGCTGTCCGCTGGTCAAGATCACCAGCGTCCATTACCGCTCGCAACCAATCCTCACCAATGCGCTGATGGCCGATTATCCCTCCTGCGAGCAAAGCGGCTTCTTCTCGGTTATCCGCTCGGCCAAGATCTGGGACGATCTCGACAAGCTCGGTATTCCCGGCATCGTCGGCGTTTATTCGCATCCGGCGGCAGCCGGCGGCTTCGGTATGACCGTGATCAGTCTGGAGCAGCGTTACGCCGGTCATGCCGCGCAGGTGCTGGCGCTGGCCGCGCAGGTGCCGGGCGGGGCCTATTACACCAAGTGGATCGTTGCGGTGGACGCCGACGTCGATCCGACCGACATGGACCAAGTGATCTGGGCCATGGCGAGCCGCTGCAATCCGATCGACGACATCGACATCCTGCGCAACACCTGGAGCACTTGGCTCGATCCGACGCAAAACCCGCCGGAAAAGCGGCCCTATGGCTCAAAGGCGCTGATCAACGCCTGCATGGAGCATCGCCATCTGCCAGTATTCTCCAAGCGCACCACGCTAAGGAAGAGCATTTACGACAAGGTGGCGACCCGCTGGCAGGAGCTCGGGCTGCCCGGGCAAATCCCGGCCGTGCGCGCCTTTGAAACCGATAACAAAGTCGTCTATCACGAGGTCGGCGGCTTCGAGCCCGGACGCCAGCCTGGCGAAGTCAAGGCCGATCCCGTGAAACTGCAAAAAAATTAAGTCCGGCTGCGTTGCGCACGCCGTTAGCGGCGTGCGCACCAACCGTGCGATCTTGCCGAACGCAAGCCGGCGGCTTCTCCGCCAAAGGCCCTCTCGTCACAGCGGTTGGCTCAACTTCGATAAGACAAAGCAAATCAAAGGGAGGTTGCAATGAGAATGGCGCAGACCATTGCACTGGGAATAGCCGCGCTCGGTATGATTCTGGCCGCCCCAGCGCACAGCGAAGTCATCAAGGTCGGCGTGATACTGCCGTTCTCCGGCAGCAATGCCGATCAGGCCGATGAGGTCTCCAAGGCGATTGAGCTCTATGTGAAGGTGCATCAAAAAGAGCTAGGTGCCGACAAGATCGAGTTGATCAAACGCGATTCGGGCGCGCCCAACGGTGCCGGCGCCAAACGGGCGGTCGTTGAACTGATCACGCAGGATCACGTGCATTTCCTCACCGGCTTCGAATTCTCGCCCGACGCCATCGCCTCCGCATCGGTCGTGACCAGCGCCAAGGTGCCGTTGATCATTTCCAATGCCGGCACGGCCTGGATCACCCAGCTCTCGCCCTATATCGCCCGGGTCTCATTCAGCATGTGGGATGCGGCCTATCCGATGGGCAAATACGCTTTCCAGCACCTCGGCTGCCATACCGCCGCGGTCGCCTACACCGACTACCCGCCGGGCAAAGACAGCCGCACCGCTTTCAAGACCGCATTCCTAGCCGCCGGCGGCAAGGTGATCGACGATATTCCGATGGGCAGCCCAGCCCAGGTGCCGGATTTCACTCCGTTCCTGGAGCGCGTGCGCGATGAGAAGCCGCAATGCGTCTACGTCTTCGTGCCGGCCGGCGCGCATGCTACGGCCCTGATCAAGACCTACCGCGAAGTCGGCCTGCACAAGTCCGGCATCAAGCTGATCGGCGATTTCAATCTCATTCCGGACGATCACCTGCAGGAGATCGGTGACGCCGCTGTCGGCCTTGTGCTCATGGGGCATTATTCCGCCGATTACACTAATCCGGCCAACAAGGCCTTTGTAAATGAATGGCACACCCACTATGGTAAGAATTCCACACCGAATTTCCTCGCAGTCGGTGGCTGGGATTCCATGGCGGCGATCTTCCATGCCATCAAGACCTTGCACGGCAAGGTCGACGACGCCAACAAAGTGATGGCGGCACTGGAAGGCTGGTCGACCGAGAGCCCGCGCGGGCCGATAATGATCGATGCTAAAACCCGTGACATCATTCAGGACGAGCATGTCGAGGAAGTCTACAAAAAGTCCGACGGCAGCCTCGGCGTGAAGGTGCTCGCTACCATCCACGCCGTGCACGACCCGTGCAAAGTAAACAAGATTGGGCGCTGCAAGTAGTCCTCACCGTCCCGCCCCCGGCACCAGCCACGGCAAGCACGGTATGCGC
>JAKALI010000155.1 GCA_021813195.1 Pseudomonadota bacterium | reverse complement strand
GAGTGGATCTGCGCCTTGCTGCGCATGCGGCATGACCTGTCACCGACCGCCTTGCAGCGGACGCGCGAGATGATGGATCAGGCGTTGCCCGGGGCGAACATCGGCACGGTCACCGTTGGTGAAACGGTTACGGTGTTGCCCGACCCAAACGACCGGCACATCCTGGCGGGAGCGGTGGCAAGCTCCGCCAACCTCATCCTCACGTTCAACATAAGGGATTTTCCGGGAAGTGCGTTGGAACCGCACGGTCTCGCGGCCGTACATCCCGATCACTTTCTGAGCCTGCTGATGGTGGCAGCTCCGGCGGAGTTCACAACCGCCGTACAGACGGTTCGTGCGAGGCTGCGGCGGGAGATCACGGTGTCGGAATACCTGGCAGGCTTGACCCGGATCGGCTTGCCCCTGCTGGCTGAAGAGTTGCGCAAACACGCTGACGATCTGTGAAACGCGATGGGCGCAGCGGATGGTCAATATGCTACGCGGCGTGCCGAGAGATTGTCGCAGACTACGTGATTATCACAACAAATCCGTAGGTTATATGCCCTGGTAAGCGGGAATGCCCCGCGATGC
Source organism: Pseudomonadota bacterium (assembly GCA_021813195.1). Next base: position 7,651 of record JAKALI010000155.1, on the reverse strand, counting down.
AAGCTAGCCCTCGCGGGCGGCAAGCGCCCAGCGATCATCGGCACCAAGGTTTGCAGAAGCGCCAACTTGCTTACTTCAGCTGCGCAAATCGGCCGGTCGATAAACTGGTCTCGGTCGCGAACCCCATGTCGTCACGGCAATCCGCAAGGGCAGGCAACCTTGTCGCATTCCGTCAATCATCCTCGGCACTCATCCTCGCATTCGTGGCGCGACACTCCATAAATACAAGGATCATCGCCTCCAGGGCCTCGACCGGCTCCCTCGCGTGAAAGGCGCCGGGTACCGGCCCAATCGTCATGACGGCATGCGCACAGGCGCACATGTTCCCATGCCCGATCTACCGGTCACGATCGTGTTGACGACGAGACCGCCGCGCCGGTTCGGTAGCCAAATCCGTTCTCGTCGTGGGGCTGGCCTCTGCCGGCAACGGACCTAGCCGAACTGCGAGGCCTGGCCATCGAAGATCGGGCCCGATGTCCGACAGTTTCATTTCCCGGACACCGTCGCTGACCACCGCGCCCTGACCTTTGCGGACGAGGCGCAGCCCGTGCTGTGAAAGGGCGGCGGTCAGGCTGGCCCAATCCGACGCGGAGGAAAACACCGGGACCAGGATCGGCCGCCAGCGCTCAACCGCGTCCGGCGTCATCTTCGCGGCCGGAGATTTATTCTCCCGCCGGGCCTTCTGGTAGGCGCCGTCCCGGAGCCGGCGTGACGGGGCGTCGGTGACGACCATGCCATTGTGCCGGCCGGGCACCACTTCGAATCCAAGCTCCCGCGCCTGCCGGGCAAGGCTCTGCTCGATCCGTCTGTAGTCGTGGGAGGTCTGCCAGGCGATCCCGGTCTCAGGATGGACGCGGTTGACGACGATATGGACGTGGGGGCTCTTGGTGTCGTGGTGCGCCACATACAGGGACTGGTGCTCGACCAGACCGAGGTCGGCGCAGGTTGCGTCCGCCACCCGGCGCATGATGTCCGGTGTCGGGCGCTCGTCGCGGTGCCAGCTGATCACGAAATGATAGACCGGTTTCGCCACCCTGACGGATTTCCGCGCCGTGATCCGCATCAGCTCGGGCGCGCGCTCGGGATCGTCGAGGAGAAGATTGCGGGTGGCGGTCCAGGCCACGCGGCCGGAAGCGTTCCGCTGCCGGTCGCCGTGCAGGAGATAGCCGACGAGGCCGCGGAACCCGCGTCCGGGGCGTGGCACCTTGCCGATCACCGGCCGAGCGCCTTGTCGAACAGCGCCACGGCGCGGGTCATCGCCTCGGCCACCTGGGCCTGCATGACGCGCAACTCGGGCACTGTCAGCGGCACCATGCCGGTGTTGGCCTGCCGGGCCATCTGGTTGACGTTGACGCCAATGCGTTTGATCTGCATCGCGACGAGATGCACCTCGGCCAGGAGCGCCAGCGCATTGGCATCCGACCGGGGCTTCGGCGGCGCCTTGGCGCGGCCGATGTCGAAGGCGATCAGCTGCCGGACATAAGCAGCGGTGGTCATGCCGGCAGCATTGGCCCGGTCGGAGATGGCGGCATAATCCGACGCACTGAGGCCGACCTTGAGCCGCTGATCGACCGGCTCCGGCTTGACGAACCCTTTGGGCGGCATGGGTGCAGAGCCTCCCCCGGCTGTGAGGGGGCAAGCAAAGCTCTTGAGGCCCGTGGCCGAATGAGCGGCTGTTTTCGGGTCCATTCCTGGGCCCAAAAACATTGCTTGCTCCCGTGCGGCGACGTTATGCGAACCGCGAGCGCCCTTGCCAGCGGGACGCGCGCTGACGATGCGGACACTTGTGGATGACCCCGCCGGAACCGGTGCGACACCACGATCCGCGAGGTAACCGGCGCGGGACCGCTGCGGCGCGAAGGGCGAGCAGAACCAAGCCGCACCCGCGCTCCGCTATATGTCCCGATCGCGGCGGCGCGTGGGGCCGGGCGTCAGTCCGGCATCGGACATGGTTGTCGGCGCCACCCTGTTCGGCACGGCCACAGCCGCACCCGGCTCCGGGGTGGCCTGGTCGGCGAAGCGCAGACCGCGACCGCCGTCCTCCAGCACCAGCTCGCGGCCGAACCAGGCGTAGACGCGGCGCCGGCCGGGATCGGCCTCGGCGAGGATGTCCTCGCGGGATGCGATGAGCCGGTCGAAGGCCTGGCTCTGGTCGTCGAGTTGCCCGAGCAGCTTGCCGACGACTGCCCGGCGGGCGGGCGACAGCTCCGTCAGCTGCCACTGATGGGGCGCCTCGGCGAGCCGCCGCGACACCTCGGCCGCGCCCCATTCCTCGCAGGCGGTCAACAGCTCGTCGACGAGATCCGGCCCGGCGCCGTGCGGCGCCAGTTGCTCGGCCAACAGCCGCCGGTCGAGCGCGATCCGCTCCCGGGTCCGCTCGATATCGATCTCGATCATGGGCAAGTGGTCGGACGGCATCCGGCACCGGTGCGAAACGGAGATTCTGCTGGTAGAGGGATAGGGGAGAGAAACGGCAAAGGGAAGCCCGGGGTGGTCGGCGGCGGGGAACAGCGGGGGCAACGTCCGGTCGCCGGCACGCCGTACATCACGGCGGTCGAGGCGGCCGACTACCTGCGTCTCAAACCGGCGACTCTCGCCGCCATGCGCGTCCAGGGCTCCGGCCCGACCTACTACAAGGTCGGCTCGAAGCGGCGTGGCAAGGTGCTCTACACCTACGCCGACCTCGATGCCTGGCTCGCCAAGTACCGGTTCGGCTCGACCTCGGAATACGGCGTCTGACCGGTCAGGGCGACCGGAACGGTCGGGTCGACAGCCAGGCGAAGCGGGTCGGCCCTTTGCGGGCGTGGTCCCACACGATCCAGCAGTACCGCTGCGCCTTGAGGCTGCGGGTGGCCAGGCGTTCCTCACCGCTCGGCCAGCACTGGCAATCGTCGAGGGCGTAGATCACGGCGGGCGGGTGCGCGATCCAGAACGGGTGGCGGATCGGATGGCAGAGGCTCTGCACCGGCAACAGCATCGCAACCTTGCCGCCGGTCCTGGCGGTCAAGCGGATGGCGTGGAGACAGAAGGCGTCGCCCAATCCCCGGCCATAGGGCGGATTGGTGACGATGTGGGTCGCCAGCGGCTCGCGCTCGGCCAGAAAATCCCGCCCTGTGATGCCGTAGCCCCAGCAGGGGGCCAGATCGGTGGCGACGACCGGGTGTCCGGCCGCTTCGAGAACCTTGGCGACGTGACCCTGGCCGCAGGCAGGCTCCCAGACCGAGCCCTGGAACGTTTCAGCGCTCAAGAGCGCCCGCGTCGCCTCCGGCGGCGTCGGATAGAACTCGTAGGGCGCGCGCGAGGGATGGATCTGCGGTCCCAAGTGGAAGGCCCGAGTAGCGGCCGTGCCGCGCGACCCGAGGTCGGCGGGGTGGAGGAGAGCGGTGGTGCTCATGACACGCTCCTCTCGTAGGCGCTGAACGTCGCGGAGCTGTCGCCGGTTTCGAACTCGAACGGTCCACAGTGCTCGGCGTAGAGCCGTCTTGCGTGCTGCTCGGCCTCCTGCCGGGACGCGGCCACGACATCGAGCGAGAAGTGCTGCTTGAACAACCCGTCGATGCGGAAGGTGCGTTGCGGCTGATCCGGCGCAAGCTCGGCGCTGGCGCTCGTCTCGCGGGTGAGCGTCTTGAGCCCATCGGGGAACCGCGTCTCCTCGAAGAGGGCGGTTCGGGCGACGTTCTCGGCCTCTTTCGGGCTGTCGGCGGCGACCACCAAGGTGTGCGTCGCGAGGTCGGTCAACGTGACCAGGTAGAGCGGGGAGGGCTTCATCGGCGCAACTCCCGCTGGTCGATGATCGTAAAGCCGTCGTCGCCGTCGTTGGAATGGCGCCAGTCGTCGAGACCGTGGCGGGCGTGGTTCTGCCGCGCCTTGGCGAGGGCGGCGGCCTCCGAGGTCGCGGTGACGTCGAGGGTGTAGACGTCCCATTCGAGGAAGGCGATCGTGTAGCGTTTGACGGCGTTCATTGGGCGGAGCTTTCGTTGTCGTCCCAGGTGTAGGCGGGGTTGTCGCCGTAGTGCGTGTCGAGGAACCAGCGGTCGATGCTGACATCGGTCAGTTCCCGGAGGCCGGGAAACTGACCGCGCAGGAACGCGCGGTCGGTTGCGGTGAGCTGCATCAGCGTGCCTCCCCTTGTGCGGCGGACTTGTCGGTCTTGACACGGATGACGAGGCGTCCATCATTGCCGACGGGCACGAAGTCGAGGGCGAGGTTCAGACCTTCTTTGTCGTCGTGGAGCCAGGCGGCGCCGATCTGCGTCCAGTAGGCGGACTTGCCTTCGCCGCGGACGTGGTAGACGCCGTGGGTGGGCTTGCGTGAGGTTTTGGGTTCGGTGGTCATGATCGTTTCTCCTTTGGTTTCTCAGCCCGCTACCCAGCGGCCTGACGGGGTTCAAAGGAGACGCGGCCTCAAGAGCCGGGATCAAGGGGAGGGGGATCGCCCGGCCTCGCAGCTCGGGCACCGAGACCGAGGTTGGGGACACCCCTTGTCGCGGCTCTGCCGTGGCTCAGAACACCCGGAAGAGTTGGCGCGCTGTGGAGAGTGCTGGCTGAGACCGAAGGGCGCGCGCGATCTATCCGACCAACAACATCTGCAAGAATACCGCAGAGGGAGAGGGTCCGAGGAATGGCAAAGGCGGTTGGGCTGAGCGGCCTCCCGGGGCCCTTGGAAGGTCGCAGCGAGCCTCACGTTGGAAATGGCCAAGAGGCCGGTTTTATCCAGCATTATAAAGGCTCCGCGCGGTTTGCTTCGTAGCAAGCGCAAAAACCAGCATCGTGCAAAATCCAGCACTTAGTGGCAATCGGTTGAAGTGCGTGCGTGTGAGTTGCGTGTTGTTCTCTAGCGACTCTGGTGGAGTGTGCTCCCAACGAAACGCCCAGAATCACCAGTTCACATCTCTTTGCTGGCGAACAATATGCCAGAGCACTTGCGTGCGCTCGTGGCGAAGATTAAACTCCCGCCTACGTGCAAAAGGGAGAGATAAAGTGCAGTTCGAGCTTGGGTATACCGCGAAGGAAGAGCATATTGATTTTCAAGGCATTATGGACGGTCTTTACTACCCGTTCTATCTTGAAGATTGCCGACATAAGTTTATCGAAGAAGCAATGAAATTCGATATGAAGGCGGAATCGGCACTCGGCACAAATATGGTGCTGGCTCAATATATAATCAAGTTCATACGCCCGCTCAAGAAGGGCGATAAATTTATTGCTACGTGCTCGGCTCATCCCGACAAAGCCGAAAAGCCTGTTTTCCACTTGCGGCAAACTTTAGTTAAGGACGGCAAGTTGGTTGTTGCAGCTTTCTTTACTGCCACTTGCGTTCCCGCGGCGGGGGGGCGTCCATTTATACCAGCGTCAGTTGCGAGTTTCTTAGCAAGCAGCGAGGCTACGGAAGGCGTGGCCATGCCAAGCTGGTAATTGCCGGGAGAGCGGGAGGCAAGTTAGATCGTGTCAGATTATGAAGACCGAAAGTTCTCAAGTTTTTTCCGGAGAATTCTTAAGCCCGAACACGGGTTGGTCATTTCAAGTAGGCTCAGCGTAGAATTTCGGAACTGGTTCCGGAATATTGTTTTGTTCCACATTGGGGCATTAGCCGCTGCGGGGGCCTCTGCGTATTATTGGCCGCTAGAAAACGGTGCGAGTGGATTTCTGGCCAGAGTGCCAATTTTTTCTTCCTTGGCAAGTCTAATACCGCTTTTCGCGGGGCTTCTGATTTTATGGACAACGCTCCGTAGTGAAATTCTTATTCGCCAAACTTATGACTCGTCGCAAGTTCTTAGTAGGGCAACGACTCACGCTTTTCCAGATTTTGAATCGCATGTTGTGTGGGCGAAGACTTACGTGTCTCCGGAGCACTTCCCCTCCCGAAGGATCGTTTTGAGCATGGCGCTCTCAACGCCGGTTTATGGATTGGCGGTAAACGACTCGGGTAAGAGCGCAGAATTGTTTCTGGACTATTTGGAGGAGTGGGTTCGTCATTTTGAAAAAATGCCTCATCATGCGCCAGAAAGACCGACGTGGGAAATCTGTTTGTGGGGAAGGGATCCGCATCTTAGAACGTTTTTTGGTAAGGCGATTGATCCGGACACCAATCCCTTACACAAGAGACTAATTGCAAGGTATGCGCTAATATGCAAAAGAATATATATTCTTTCAGTAAATAGGCAGGTTACGTGCAACTTGTATTTCTCGGACGAGACCGATACTCGCTGGTTCTTCTTGAAGGAAGATGATGATAGAATTGTTGGACTTTTGGCGATTTTTTCTCCTCTGTCGGCCAGCGCGATTAAGAATAAGAAGTGGGGAATTGTCGGTTTCAGTTTTCGCGACAAAGAAGCTTATGATCATCTGACGCGCTTCTATATTAAATTGCAGTCGCAAGATTTTGAGGCTTCTGCGGAGAATAAGATTGAGTGTTTCAAGTCCCCAGAGGGCTGGCTGGCTGATCATTATGGTATGAAGCTGCCGATTGGCCGTAACCCTTAAAAGCCGAGGCTCGCCAGGGAACGCTGGTGTCGTTGCGATTGCGTTCCTTTTCGCGACACGGCGGCCGGGATCGGCTACCGCGCGGCAATCCGCCAGCCGGCGCGTCGCGGTATCAGGTCGCGAAATCATGTCGCGCTGAGGGTGCCGCACTGGCAGTTCCGCAACACAGGTGGCGCGGAATGAGGCGCCGGCTCTCGGCGACCGCGGAAGAACGTGCTCAAATGCGCGCATGCTCATCGGCTACATGCGCGTCTCAACCGCTGACCAGTCCACGGACTTGCAGCGCGATGCGCTGATCGCGGTCGGCGTCACCGGGCGCGACATCTACACGGACAAGGCCTCGGGCAAGCGGGACGACCGTCCGGGGCTCGACGCCTGCCTGAAGGCGCTGCGGGCCGGCGACACGCTGCTTGTCTGGAAGCTCGACCGGCTCGGCCGAAGCCTCAGGCATCTGGTGTCCACGGTGCAGGACCTGGCCGAGCGCGACATCGCGTTCAAGGTGCTGACGGGGCACGGCGCCAGCATCGACACGAGCACGGCGTCGGGCAAGCTGGTGTTCGGCATCTTCGCCGCACTGGCCGAGTTTGAACGGGAGCTGATCTCAGAACGGACGCGCGCCGGGCTCGCCGCCGCGCGAGCCAGGGGACGGAAGGGAGGTCGCCGCTCCAAGCTGTCACCGACCATGCTGGCCGGCGTCCGGGCCCGCCTTGCCGCCGATCCGACGATCGACAAGCGGGCCCTGGCTCGAGAACTCGGCGTGCATCGCGGGACGCTCTGGCGGGCCCTGGCGCAGTCGGCGACCTCGGACGCGGACCCAAGTCCGAGGCCTGATTCGAACTGATCCTGCACGCGCACATTCTTAAGTGCTGCGATGCGCGCACGTGGACACGCGCGCAACATGGCAAGTCTCTGCCGGGAAGTGCACGGACCGCCTTCATCAGAATCCGAAGTCGAACTGGCCCTTGCGATTGCTGCCGAAGCTGCGGCCGACGTCGTCCAGGGTGGCCTGCTGGTCGAGGGTCGGCTCCGAGACCGACGGCGGCGGCGGTGAAATTTCGGCTTGGGTGAGGGCCGTCGTCGCGTCGGTGCGCTTTACGAACGGCAGCCTGATCAGCCGGTCGGCCTGGTCCCTGTCGAGGCGGAACAGCTCGCCGCCGAACGGCGTGCGC
>JAKALI010000154.1 GCA_021813195.1 Pseudomonadota bacterium | reverse complement strand
ATCATGGGAAGCGATGAAACCGCGGGCATCGACCCGCAACCGCGGTGCGCCAGTGGCGGCCTGCGTGCCCGCGCAGCGCCAAGCATAAATCGTGTCGTGTCCGGTCAGGTACATCGGGATGAAGGACGATCCCGGGTGGCGAGCACACCAGGCGGACGCCGCTGGTAGGTCGCGGCGGGCATTGGCCTTGCCGCAGGACAAATTGGCGCCCTCGTTGCACAGCAGCACACGATGATCGAAACAACGGAAGACGGTTGATCGCTCGATCTGCACGGCGGGCATCGCACCGAGTCTGAAGATTCGCATTGCCGCTGGCACGAGCGCCGCCGGAAGAACGCGCAGCCGGTCGCTCGTTCCGAGGCGAACGCACAGCGCCGCCGGCGAGGCGGCATGCGCGGAAAAGCCGGCCGCCAGTACGGCGATGACGCCGATTGACGCGGTCATTGGACGGATGCGCATCGTGGCGGTTATCAGTGGGAGACCACGTGAACACTCCGCGCCACGTAGGCAATCTCGAAGCCATGGTCGAAGATCTGCACGAGCCTCGACGGCCCGAACGGCGCGTGGCGGCCGGAGTGAGAGCGAGCGGCACTCGTGTATTCCTGGTCGAGCACGATCTCGCTCAGGTTGGCGACGGGTCCATAGGGCGTGAGGTTGATCCAGTTCGCGCCGGAGCGCAGTTGCACGTCGAGGCGGCCATCACGGCCTTCCGCGATCGCCTTCCAGTTCCGCGGAATCTGAACGGAGAATCGGCCCTGCGGGTCGCGATACACCCGGCCAGGCGGCGCGGCGACGGTACTGGGCTTGTTTGCGCGTCCCAGCATCAGGCCGAGTCGTCTTGCGCATCTTACCTGCGTGAAAGCGGCCACGGCGCAGGCTTTTTTGAGGTCGCTCAGCGCCCGTGATTCGGCTCCGCCGGTGGTGGTCGGCGCGTACCCGGTTCCCGTCACGTGCACGCTGTTGCGAATGCCGTCCAACGCCGGCAGGAATTGGTAGTACAGGGTGCGCGACGCAATCACCGTACTGCCGACCAGGAACCCGCTCGCCGTGAACGTGGACTCGGTCTCCGCGACACCGTGAGACTTCGGGTCGTCGCAGGTGACGAGTGCATAGACGTCCCGCGCTCCTGCTAGTTCGAGCGCGCCGCTTTGGCGTTGGCGGAGGGTCGGGCGCTGGCGCCGATACTCCCGGGCCGTGACCGCGCCGAGCTGTGCGCCCGTCATTGCGTTGCTCTCGTTCCGAGGGGTCACCTTGACGATGGGCTGCACCGTCCCACGGCGCACGATGATCTGATGCTCAGCCTTCGAAATGGTCATACGAAAATCGCCTGACTAACTGCCTTTCACTTGGTACGCGCCAAACGCCCGGGTCGCGCTTCACATGGGCACGCGCTGCGACGTCACTCGATGACCTACAACGCGCGCGTATGGGGTGCGGATTCGTCGAACACAGCGTGTGACCCTGCATACGCGAAGTGTGTCCTACCCATACCCATGACCGCCTCTTTCGACGATGCTCGACTTGGTTTTTCTCGCATGGCAATTGAATGCCGGCTTCTTTACTTTGGAAGTCTGGAGTCTGATGCGCAGGTTTCTACAGGAGAACGCGGAGCATTGTCATCCAGAGCGCAATTTTCGAGGAATCGGGGACTATATGAGAGCCCCGTGCCCAACTGGCCAACTCCCGATCGCACCTGCGATTCCGTCGATTCCCGCCGCCGACTTGGCGGACTCCTGAACCACTATCACCCCGCTGCAACCCGACGAGTCGAAAACTGGAACATTACGTGCCGCAGGGTCGCGCATAATTCGGCAGAACATTACAGGGGATAGCCATGCACCGCCGTTATGGACTCTTGATGCTGCTTACGGTCGCCGTCGTGCTGGCGGTCACGTACGCCGGTGTCCGGACGTTCAATCCCTCGGGTATGCCGTTCTCGGTCGATTTCGTGGATGCCCATACCGCGGTGATCGTGCCGATTCCCGGCATTGGGCTGCCGAAGGCGCTGCGGCCAGGCGATCGGGTGGATCTCGCGGCGACACCGCCCGCGACCCGGATTGCGATCGGTCGATTTGCGCAATTCAATGACAGCCTGCCCGTCAACCGTACCTACGCGTTTGCGATTCGCCGCGAGCATGCCAACTTCACCGTACCGGTCACGAATGTCGACACCAGCGCTGGAACCGGCGAGCAATGGTCGGAGTGGGCATTCCTTTTTTTCGTCGTGCTTCTCGGCGGGATTGCGCTGCTCGCCGCGTGGCGCGGCCGCGATCGAGCCGCCGCCGGCTTGGCACTCTGGGCGATCGCTTTTGTGGTTGGTGTCGCAGCGGGTGCCGTACCACTCGACGGCGGGCTCGGACTGAGTACGCAACTGACCATCGATTTCTTGTACCTGCTCGCGCGGGGCGGCTTCTACCTGATGGTCGAAACCATGGTTGGCACCGCACTGAGCGCACGGGGTCGAACGCTCTGGCGCGCAAGTTTTCTGCTCCTCCTCGGTGCGGGAGCTCTCGTCACGCCGGGCGGTCTCCTGATTTTTGTCGCCACGGGTTGGGCGGAGTTCCTGCGGCCGCAGTACGGCTTTGTATTCACCGCCAGCTATTTCGTTCCGGTTGCCCTGCTCTTCGCCAATTATCGACATGCGGACGGAAAGCATAGGCTGCGACTGCGCTGGATGCTGTGGAGCAGCGTGCTGCTCGTGACCTCGGTGTTCCTGGACAACACGCCGTTACTGGGTTTTTTCACTTCGGAAATTACCAACACCCTGATGCTGCCGATCGCCATGGCCGGCTTCCTGTACGCGGTGCTGCGTCATCGCGTGGTGGATATCGCGGTGGTCCTCAACCGTGGCTTGGTATATGCGGCCACCACGAGCTTGGTGCTGGGGTTGTTTGCCCTGTTCGAGAGCCTGATCGAGCGCGCTGCGCTCGGCCGTGACGCCAGCCTCGCTCTCGAGTTCGCCGTGCCGTTGGGGCTCGGCGTCGTCTTGAGCACGGTGCACCGGCGCATCGATGGCCTCGTCGAGCGCTTCCTGTTCCGCCGCCAGTATCGCGCCGACACCGCCCTGCGCCGCTTCGCTGACGACTGTGCCTTCGTCACCGAACCGCATAACCTGCTCGATCTCGCTGTTGAGCAGATCGTGCGGCATGCCGCCGCACCGCGAGTCGCATTCTACGAATACACGTTCGATGCCTATGTTTGCATCCGCCAGCAGGGCGAGCCGGCGCTGCCCGCACGGATCGCCACCGATGATCTCGCGTTCGTCAACTTGCGGGCGCGCGCGGCCGTACTCGATCTCAGTGACACGCCAAGCGAACTTGGTCGGGATGGCTACGCCTTTCCGCTGATGGTGCGCGGGAACCTTCTCGGCGCCCTCGTGGTCGGCGAGCGTCCCGGCGAGCACTACGCCGCGGACGAGCGCGAACTCTTGTTCCATGTCGCCCACGAGATTGGCATGGCACTGTTTGCATTGCGCGCACAAGAAAGCGAAGCGCGAGCGCAGACCATTCAGGAACAACTGCTGGCAAGCGAGTCACAGGCCCGAGCACGCGAATCGGCCCTATTGGACGCTTTGCGTGCAGTGGGGTCCGCGGGGTCCGGGTAATACGAGAGTCTCATTTTGCCTGCGGCCAGCCGCTGCCTTGGACCGGACGCGTGCACTGACAGCTGTCCAGCCGGGGAGTGATCGCTTCGAGTCAATTCAGAGGCGTCGGGGCCGTCTGTACCAGACGACGGAAGGGTTCCGGAGGAGACAGAGGTGCGGGTTTGCTCCGTCGACAGCGCATCATTTCGTGCTCAACACAAAGGACTGGTGCGGGGGCGCACATGAATGCCCTCGCGGCGTTGACCTTTGGGTCACATGCCAATGTTTTCAGCCAGATCCCCATGGTCGAGACGCTGCGTGCTTCGAGACGCTGCGTGAGCGCGTGTGGAGAGTCCGTGGCTAATACGACCACGCGCGACTGAATCAATTGCGCGCTGTCCAATGCGACCGAGCGCTTGCTCTCGGGTCTGCTATCCGCCGGTATCGTAGCCGTCGATGTCCGGCCAACCCATACTGGAGACTCGACCGTCCGTCCTGCGGGAGACGTCATTCGAATGCGCCGCCGATCATACGAGGGATTAAAGGTTTTTTCCCAGTGGTGAGACGCCGAACCGTATCCAGTACTGTTTGGTCCACGAACTCTTTGGGTTGGAGCGGAACCGGAGGGCCTTGCACGGCGTCTTGGATGGCTCCTCGATGTCTCTGTTTCAGGCGTCGTCTCGACAGCGAGCTTTGGTGGCTGTGGAATGGCGTCTTCTCAACATGGCAGCGAATCCCTTCTACTGATGGTCACGCGGAATAGTCTTCTTCCACGTCCGGCTGATGACGACCTTGCCATCCTCGAGGAGCGTTCGCGTGTAGCGGTAAAAGAAATCATGCAGGTCACTGCGCACCGAAAGATGACCATGCCATTCCAGGGTATGGGCGCCGACGTGCTGGATATTGGTGATGTCACCGACATCACGGGCATCCGCCGGGTGCGCATCGTCGATGGTATAGGTCAATTTCTCGGCGTCATGGAAGGTACCCCACGGATAGTGGACCGAGTACCCGCCTTGCCAGCGGACGCGGGCTTGTCCATTCTCATTACGCATGACCTGGTACGAGCCCGGCCAGTCGAATCCGCCACCGCTGATGTCGGCCGGCCGCTCGACTGGAGTCGGCGGTAGAAGCAGCGATTTCGGCGGCGCGTTTCCGGTGAGTGGCACTCGAGGAAGATCGAGCCAGGAGGCGCGCTGTCCACCAAGCTTCACCGTCGTATCCATGGCATAAGGGGTCGGCCAGAGCGTCGGCCACATGGCATTCGAGATCGCGAGGCGGATGCGGTGCCCCTTGGGAAACACGTATGACGCGAGGTGCAGATCGAAAGACAACCGGTACAGCTTCCCGGGCTTCAGCGACTTGGGGTGCGCCCGCGACTTACGCTGCGCACCGTTCAAGGCGGCGCCCGTCACGAGCGTGACTCGGCCGTCGGGGCCCACGTCCTCTACTCGAGCGACCCAATCCGCGAGCGGCGCGTCGGCCGCCGCGTAGAGGGTCACGCGCGGCAGGCCCATGATCGCCGTGTCGCTGGACAACGGCCGGGTATCGTAGACCAGACTGTAGGCATCGAACGGGCGCATGTCCGGCTGCAGATCGCCCCACCAGAAAATACCGGCTTCCGCGCCGGCCGATGGCACATACCGAAGTTCGTCCCGACCCGATTTGGAAGCGGCGCCCCGCAGTGCATGATCGGGCTGCAGATACAACCGCTCCCGGCGTGTACCGCGAGGCGGCCAATGATCATAGGCGCGCCATACGCCCGGTATGGTTTGATCCTGCGGACCCGGCGGGTATCCGTGCTGCAGATAGATCATCAGCCTGGGGTCGGCCATAACGCCCGTGTTCCGCCCCTTCAGCCAGTAATCGAACCATCGGACCGCCTGGCTGCGCCAGTCGTATAACGGCCCGTAGTCGCTATCGCTCGGCCAGCCATGGTTCCAGGGGCCAATCCATGCCTTGACCGGAGCATGCACCCGCTCGAGCATGCGGGGAATGCTGTCGCGATAGCCGTCGTGCAGGCCACCGATCAGGAAGCAAGGCACGTGAATGGAGGACAGCGGCCGCTCGGGTCGGTGCCAGAATGCGCCATCACGCTGGTGTTCGAGGTAAGTCAACGACCAGGGCTTGGAATTCATGCGGGGCGCGATGATATCGGGGGCCAGCGAATAATCCGGCGCCCCGCTGCGGCCCTGGCCGAGATCCATGGTCAGTTCGAACTCATCGATGTGCACGATTCCGTCGATGTAGTGAACGTCCTCGCGGTACAGCCTTTCAGTCGCCGCCACCGCCAGAATCGCCTTTAGCGCCGGGGGATTGCGCATCGCCATCTGGATGGAATTGAAGCCGCCCCAGGAGATCCCGAGCATGCCCACCTTGCCATTCGACCATGGCTGCCGCGCCAGCCACGCGATGACTTGCTCACCGTCGTGGCGCTCTTCGGCAGAGTATTCGCGGTCGGGCGGCGCCCCGCTGCTGGCACCGAAGCCGCGAATGTCGACTGCGGCGCCCACGAACCCACGACGCGCGAAGTAGCTGAACATCCCGTACTGGCTCTGGGCCTCGTCGTCGTCCTTCCGATAAGGCAGATAATTGAGCAGCGCAGGAAAATGCGTGCCGCGTGCCCCCCCCCGCGGCATGTAGAGCGTCACCGCAAGCGTGATGCCGTCGCGCATGGGAATGCGCTCGCGCACAACCGCGAAGGTGTACCGCGGGGGCGAGGGGCTTTCAAAGGCATGCGCCTGCGCGGATGCGGCTGAAAACACCAGAAGCAACAAAGCAGCGCTTGGTTTGCCTATCATTCGGACTCTCCAGTGCGCTCGCGGCTCCAATCGACCGATACCGGCGCAGGCGGCACGCGGCCAAGTCCCTGGGGTGCGTTTTCCACGATCATAGCGTGAGGCTCTGGATACCGGCAGTCTTTCGTCAAATTGCGGAATCTATGGCTGACTTTCCGCGGCCGTTCCTGGCGACGCGCCCCGCCGCTGAGGGAAATTGGGGGATCGACCATTTGCAAACCACGTTGATGTATCGTCGAGTCGAGCGCCTCGACATGGTTCAGTCGGAGGTGCTACGAACCCTCACCGCCAGCGGAAATCCGGTATTCACTGCGGGACGCTGATTCGGACTCGGGTCGTCCGACGCGCACTAATGACCGTCGTCTTGATCGATTCGACGATCGCCCGAGGTATCGAGTCGACATGCGCGCGCGGCGTCCTTCAACGAGTTTTGCGCGATCGACATCCGCTTCCGCCGACTTGGCACTCCCAAGCACGGTGCGCATCTTTTCCAGCCGGCTCACGCGTTCCCGGCCGCGCAGGTCGAAGCGAACCGTAAGAGCGCTGACAATCGCTTCAACCAATGCGAGACACGGGACGAGCGAGTCGAAGGGAGACAGGCACTCGACGTCGCTAGTCAACACATGCTCGGCGAACTCCGCTATGGGAGACATCCATGGGTCGGTCAGCAGGACGGCTTTTGTTCCCTGGGCATGCACTAGTTTTGCAAATGCGATGATGTCAGGTTGATAACGTCGCACATCGAAGACGATTAGCACGTCGCCGCGACCCATCTCCAGCGCCGCGGGTTCGAATCCAATGCTCCAGGGCTGGACCAGGTGCACATCCTTGCGAAGTTGCCATAGATGTGCCCACAAAATCTCCGCGATCAATCGGGTGAAGCGGCCGCCCAAAAGGTGCAGACGTCTGTTGTCACGCCGTAGAAGATCGACGACCGAGTCGAATTCGGCGGCTTGATCCGCATGAAGGGTCGCATTGAGACCGCGTGCAAAGTCATCCTTTGCAGCCTGAAGCGCCGGGGCGCCCATGTCGGCTGGTTCCTTGCTCGCGATCATCGAGAGCGGCGAACTGATGCGCTCCGCCAATTCGCCCCGCAACGCGCGTTGGAACTCTGGATAACCCATGAAGCCCAATTTCGCGGTAAAGCGTAGAACCGTGGGCGCGCTCACCGCCCCCTGTTCGGCAAACTTGGCGATGCTTTCGAGACCAACGAGCAGATTGCTGGCAAAAAGCGCACGCGCGAGACGCCTTTCGGACTTGGTCAAGGACGTTTGGGAGTGGCGCAATCGCTCGATTATTGACGAATGCCTGGAAGGCATCGCCCCCGCCAGCGGCACGCGATCACTCATGTGGTGACTCGTTGGTAACGAATACGTCCTGCATAGACTACGGTAATCAGTGCGAGGATGAATAGCGTCGTCGCGGACCAACGGGGCGCACTCAGGAAGCACGCGGCAAATGAAATCGCCGAGGCAATCCAGGCGAACACCGAGGTCTTGATCCCGCCCGGGGTCCTCCAACGAGGCGGTGATACGCCTGCGCGTGAGCGCAGAACCCAATGCGCGGGCAAGATGATCAAGTAAGAAAACGTGCCGGCAGTGACCATGAGTGCAGGATTTCCCAGTTGGGGACCGCCTGATTTCCCGAGTTGGGTACCACCGTGACGGGGTTACCGGCGGAGCCGAAGGCGAGGATTGTTACGCGTCTTTTTTCTTGCTGGCAAGTTTTCGTGCTTTGACGCCGCGGTAGCTCTCGCCGGTGATGTTGATGGTCAGGGCGGAGTGCTGCAACCGGTCGCGGATCGCATCGGCGATCACGGGATCGGCAATGACCTCAGACCAGTGATCGAGCGGCAGC
>JAKALI010000153.1 GCA_021813195.1 Pseudomonadota bacterium | reverse complement strand
TGGTCCACGCGGCGGCATCATCCTCACAAACGATGAGGAACTCGCCAAGAAGTTCAATTCCGCGATCTTCCCGGGCATCCAGGGCGGCCCGCTGATGCACGTCATTGCCGGCAAAGCCGTCGCGTTCGGCGAGTGCCTCCAGCCGGAATTCAAGGTCTACATTCAGAACGTCATCGACAATGCGAAGGCGATGGGCGAAGTGTTGGTGAATGCCGGCTACGCGCTCGTTTCCGGCGGCACCGACAGCCACCTCATCCTGGTGGACCTGCGACCGAAAGGGCTCACCGGCAACATCTCCGAGAAATCGCTCGGCCGCGCTCACATCACCTGCAACAAGAATGGCGTGCCATTCGATCCTGCAAAGCCGATGGTGACGTCGGGGATCCGACTGGGCTCTCCGGCCGGCACGACACGCGGCTTTGGGGTGGCCGAATTCCGAGACATCGGTCGCATGATTGCAGAAGTGCTCGATGGGCTCGCCAAGAACGGCGAAGAGGGTAACGGTGCCGTCGAGGCCAAGGTCAAAGCTGAGGCGACGGCGCTGTGCCGACGCTTCCCGATCTACTGATCGCGCGCCAAATCAATTCCGTCTAAGTAAGCGGGGCATCGATTGTAATCGGTGCCCCGTTTACTTCAGAATGAGATCGAACCATGCGCTGTCCCTATTGCAGTTGCGAGAACACGAGCGTGAAGGACAGCCGGCCGACGGACGAGAACACCTCGATCCGTCGTCGCCGCGAATGTCCGGATTGCGGTGGCCGCTTTACGACCTTCGAGCGCGTGCAATTGCGGGAATTGATGGTCGTCAAACGGTCGGGCCGAAAAGTTCCCTTCGATCGCGACAAGCTCATGCAGTCCGTCACCATCGCGCTGCGCAAGCGACCGATTGAGGAGGAGCGTATCGAGCGGATGGTGTCGGGCATCGTGCGCCAACTGGAAAGTTCTGGCGAAACGGAAATTCCCTCCTCGATGATCGGAGAACGCGTGATGGAAGCGCTGCGGGGACTCGATCCGGTGGCGTACGTGCGTTTTGCTTCCGTTTACCGCGATTTTCGCGAGGCAGCGGACTTTCAAGAGGTGCTCGGTGAAATCTCAGGCGAAGAGCATTCGGGCAAATCCCAGCCCGGCAAGGGCCACTGACAGGGATCGACGCTGCATGCGAACGAGCGTCACCTGTGCAGCGTCGCAACCACTTTCCGGCACTTAATTTGCCGCGGCCAAGGTTTCCGCGCGTGCGCCCTCGCACCATTCCTGCACTTGCGGCAATGCGAGGATGAGGTCGACATAAGCTTGCGCGGTGCCGTCGTCGCCGTAACGGGCAAGATCCGGGATGTAGGTCGCAAAACGCGAACATACCGGCGCATACATCGCATCCGCTGCAGAGAAATCCGAAAATAAGAACGGCCCGGAGCTACCGTAGGTCGTGCGGCAGCTGGTCCAGCTTTCGATGATACGACGCACGTTACGTTCCACCGTTTCGGGAAGTTGGTCCATCGGACGACGGGCCAAGACGTCCATCGGGCAATGCTCGCGCAGATGCTGGAAGCCCGCGTGCATCTCAGCGGAGACGGCGCGCGCCACCGCGCGAGCCGAGAGGTCGCGTGGCCAGATGGCATATTCTGAATAGAGATCCGCCACGTGCTCAATGATGGCAAGGCTATCCCAGATGACGAGCTCCCCGTTCTTCAGCACGGGCACCTTGCCCGCCGGCGAGTGCTTGATGATTTGGTCCCGCGTATCGGGCCGGCGCAGCAGCACGCCGACCTCCTCAAACGGAATGTTGAAGTATTTCATCACCAACCAGGGTCGCAGGCTCCAGCTCGACCAGCTCTTGTTGCCGATAACCAGGGAGAGAGTGGGTGCGGGCATGGCTTAGCCTTCAACGATGTGCTGAGATGGGCGACAACCCACCGGAGAACGGGCTCTTGGCTTCCGATCGGATTTGGCCAAGGGCCGCATTGGTGCATAGGTTGCTCTCGTCCTCTCGGCAAGTGACCGCTGCCCCGGCCGGTCGGTGAACTCAGGACAAAATGGCCCGCGAAGTGATGAAGAAGAAAAAGACAACCGCCAACCCCCAAATGTCCTCTGCGCCGTCCTACCTTCGCGACGTATCCGCGGTGTTTGCCGCCTCAGCGTCACACGCCATCCCCGTGTCCCTTATTGCATTGGACACCGTCTCTCAGCTCGATCTCTCAACCGCTCAAGCCGAATGGGTGACGCGTGCGCGTTTTAACGGCCAAGCGCGGCGGCATGTCGTCATCCCGGGCTCGGATGGGCGACCGGCGCGGGTGCTTGCCGGTGCTGGGGACGGGAAAAGCGGGGACCCGTGTGGCCCGTCCGAATTGCTGCTTGGGCACCTTCCCCGCGCGCTGCCGGATGGCAGCTATTGTTTGGGGGATGGCATTGCGGATCAGGACCTCGCCGCGCTTGCCTGGGGTCTTGGTGCGTACCGGTTTCAGAAATCGTCTGCGTCGAACCGAACCGCCCCTAGCGGTGGATCGCAGGTGAGCCTCGCACTTCCAACCGGCGCCAATGCCCAGCGCCTCAAGGCAATTCTCGAAGCGGTTTGGCTGGCCCGCGACCTCATCAATACGCCAGCCAGTCACTTGAGCCCGGCTGACTTGGAAATGGCTGTCCGCGAGGTCGGTGCTCGGCACGATGCGCAGGTCACATCGGTGGTAGGGGAGGACCTGCTGTCCAACAATTTCCCAATGATCCACGCTGTCGGGCGCGCCAGTCCCCGCGCGCCGCGACTGATCGATCTCACGTGGCAGAAGCCCGGTGGGCGTAAGGATGCTCCGCGCATCACGCTGGTGGGCAAGGGCATCACCTTCGATACAGGCGGTCTCGATTTGAAACCGGCGTCGGCCATGCTGCTCATGAAGAAAGACATGGGCGGGGCGGCCGTCGCTCTGGCGCTGGCGCATATGATTATGGCCCAGGGGCTCGACGTTCGGCTGCGGCTGCTCATCGCCAGTGCTGAAAACTCGGTTTCGGGAGATGCGTTCCGTCCGGGGGATGTGCTGATCAGCCGAGCCGGCCTCACCGTTGAGATCGGCAATACAGATGCCGAGGGACGCTTGGTGCTTGCCGACGCTCTGGCCTTGGCTGATGAAGAAAGCCCCGATTCAATCTTCGTGTTCGCGACGCTGACGGGGGCTGCGCGCACAGCTCTGGGACCGGATCTTCCTGCGCTTTTCACGAACGACGATGACCTTGCAGCGCGCTTGGTGCAGACTGGCTACGCGATTGGTGATCCCGTTTGGCGGCTGCCGTTATGGGACGGCTACGTAAAACATCTCGAGAGCGACACGGCTGATTTGAACAACGTCTGGGAGAGCCCTTTTGCCGGCGCTATCACGGCAGCACTATTTCTGCGTCGATTCGTGACCAAAGCCCGCCGTTTTGCCCACTTCGATTTGTACGGCTGGCGGGCGTCGGAGCGGGCGCTTGGACCAAAGGGTAGCGAGGCGCAAACGGCACGAGTGGTGTTTGAGGTTTTGTCACGCGAGGCGCAGAGATGACGTCCCAGCAGACGGTCGATCTCGATCCCAGACGGCACGCGTTCCGTCCGGATTTGGCAGACGAGCAGCTCAAAACTCGCGTTGCGGCGGAACGCTACGTTACGGGGCGGCCGGCGCAGGTGGTGCGGCCCGCTGTTCCGCTCCGCGGTACGCCGGATCCACGCGCATCCCTTGCGACAGAAGCCCTGTTCGGCGAGCAAGTCCTAGTTTTTGATGAAGCTGAGGGCTGGGCGTGGGTGCAATTGAAGCAGGACGGCTATGTCGGTTATCTGCCGGCCAGCGCCCTAAGTTTTGATGTCGCTGCCGCGACGCATCGCGTGAAAGTGCCCGGCACGTTTCTCTATCCCGCTGCGGACATGAAATCGCCGCCGCTCATGCATCTGAGCTTGAATGCGGAGTTGGCGATCACGGAGGACGCGGACGACTACGCGCGCACGAGCAGCGGGGCGTTCGTGTACAAGCGCCACATTCGTCCGGTTGGCGAATGGCAACGTGACTATGTCGACGTAGCGGAGCGGCTTCTCGATACGCCCTATCTGTGGGGCGGCAAGACACGGCTCGGACTGGATTGCTCGGCACTGGTGCAACTCGCGCTCCAAGCGGCGGGAGTATCAGCCCCGCGCGATAGCGATATGCAACGCGCTGAGATCGGCACGGCGATTGAAATTCCCGAAGACCTTGAGGGACTTCAGCGTGGCGATCTTGTGTTCTGGCCTGGGCACGTCGGCATCATGACGGACGGGGTGATGCTTCTGCATGCCAATGCCCATCACATGGCGGTGGTCGTGGAAACCCTGCCCGAGGCGGCGGAGCGGATCGCCAAGCACGTCGGCCCGATTGCGGCGATCAAGCGCGTGGCAAACGTCACTTCCAGCGTCGCAGCGACGCCCGCGCAAAGTTCCATTCCGGCGTGACAAGCGTGTCGCCGAAGTCGGTTGCATACCAGGGCGATCCGGATTGCCCGTTCGGGTTTTTGAGAACGTGGATGTCCTGTGCGGGCATGTAACTTTGCGTCAGCAAGAACCGCTTTTCACCAGTTTGGGGATGGACGACGATATCGGTGACGAGGACGGCGTGGCCGGGGAACCCGCCCTTGATAAAGACGTCCCCGATCGCGATGTCGGCGACATCAACGGGCTTCAACTCCTTTTCCAGGGAATAGGTGCCGGCCCACGCGAACACGTGATCCATATACTTGCGGAATGCTGGGTAGTCGCGTTTGGCGCGATCGGCAAAGCGCATCGGTTTGCCTTTGGTGTCGTTGAACGCGATCTCCATTGGGCGCCCACTGGCAAACAGCCACTCGCCGCGCAGTCGCATGGTAGCATCGGCGCATTGCTGCAGATCCCGGCTTCCGATGTCGATGTCGATAACAGCGAGATGGACGTCCTGGCGCCATTTGGGCGCACCGGTGTGGGTCAATACGGGGGTTTGGGCGGGCTTCAAGGGAAGTCCGCGCAGCCATTCGCCGAAACTGCCTGGCTTCTCGGGCGTGCGCACGAATCCGTCCGGTGGCGGAAAGCGCTCAGCCAATGTTTCGGCGCTCTGCGGTGCGCCTGGCCAAGCATAACGGGGTGCGGCGTAGGCAGGCACCATGCACAACAGTACAAGCGCGAGTGAGGTCAGCACTATGGGCCTGCAACCAAGGCGCGACGCCAACAACGTTCTCGTCTCCTCAATCCGCATAAACCCGATCCACATCACCCCACATCCAATCGCCTAATGCAGGCGGCGTGACACGTCCGCGCCCACTCTGTTTGCCTGCCAGACGATGGTGGCGATTTTTCGCAGGACGGGGTGCCGGAGATGCCCCACATGAGGCTTGTTATTGGCCACTCCGGGCGCCCGGTCGCGCACGATTTCCTGAGTCTATCAGTTAGAGCCTCTGGGTTCCGGGCATGGGCTCTGTCGGGCTGCAATCTCAATACGACGGCCCGGAGTGGTGCAATACACCATCCGGGCCGCGTTCGTTTGGCTATGGGATGACGATGCGTGCGGGCTGGCCGCAGGTGGTGGATGCGAGGGGTTTCGTTGCAGCCCATTTGGTTTGGGCGGTTAAACCCTGAGGATCCGTCTATCGCGTGCCTGGTACTCCGCGTGGGTCTCCCGATCCAAACACATCAGATCTTCACAACTGGGTTGCGGCCGCCATTTCGGTCGACTCGGCGGAACTTTGATTGCCAGGATGCTCTGGCTCGATACGACGGGCCGCGTGAGCGTGTGCACCCGCGCAACACTCACTGGCCCTTGGCCAACATGGCAACTGCTTTGGTAACATACCCAGCGTCGATTCTCCGAAATGGCAAAATTGTCGTGGGATGTATGCGGCTGTCATGCCGATCTTTCGTATGTCACAAATCCCGACCGAAACTCCGTCATCGGGCATCACACCGGGCGAACCGATGTACGACCGTCACGCGTTGCGTTACGATTTCTAATTGTGATGAGTGGCTGTCGCAATGCGATCTGCTTAGGCAACGCCAACGCTCGCGTTTAAATCGCCTCTGCATCCTATGAGGCGTTGCGTGAGGCTGAGGAGCAAACGTGCGTTCCACAGTCGATTACGACAGCTGTGTTCGACCCGGCGGAGACATTTTCTTAGACCTCCTTTCGGAAGATTTTCGAAGTTTGCGCCTCAACCCTTTGACTGTCAATTCACATCTGACGCCGTGCGAGGCGGGATGGCTGGCGATCGGCTCAAGCGCCAACAGTCGCTCAACTGCAATTGGCTGCGAAGCTTGATATCGCAAGCAGCCCGGTGAAACCGCAACCCGATGAATAGAGTTGAGAAAGCCTTAACGCTCATCGATTAGCGTCACACTTGCGCGACGGCTCCACGTCAAGATCGGCGCCGTGTGCTGTTGGTCATTTGATTTCTTTCAATTGGACATCGCGCCATGAGATCAATGCTGCGCTTTGGCTCCCTTCTCGCGCTCGGCCTCATCTCCGCCAGCGCGCTCGCCATCGTGGGCGCAGGAACTTTGGCGCGGGCGCCGATTGAACCGTCCCACGCCTTGGGTCTCGACTACGGATCCCTGCTGGTTGGACTTGTGCTTGGGCTCGTCTTGTCGTCTCTGGCGCGCATCGCGTGGGGTGAAGTCCCTCGGCGTATGTTGGCGTGGTTGTGGCGCAACGAACGTAACCTCTACCGTGGGGCCTTCGCGCTTCTTCTGCTCGCCGTGCTCATTTTCTATTGATCGCGCGACAGCGGACGCTTGGCCGGGTCGGCGAACGAAAGAGGCCCGCACGCTTGGAGCGTGCGAGCCAATTTACCGCCTTGAAGGGGACGCGCTGGGCGAGGGGCTCGGACCGGCGCTCTGATTGGCCGTCTCAGACCGAGTAGTACATGTCGTACTCGACCGGATGCGGTGTCATCTCGTAGCGCATGTTTTCCGCCATTCGGAGCTCGATATACGCGTCGATCATATCGTCGCTCATGACGCCGCCGGCTTTGAGGAATGCACGGTCCTTATCGAGGCTATCCAGCGCTTCGCGCAGCGAGCCGGCGACCGTGGGGATCTGCGCAAGCTCCGCCGGCGGCAGATCGTACAGGTTTTTGTCCATCGGATCGCCGGGGTGGAGTTTGTTCAGGATGCCGTCGAGGCCGGCCATGAGCATCGCGGTGAAGGCCAGATAGGGGTTTGCCGACGGGTCGGGGAAGCGAATTTCGATGCGCTTGGCCTTCGGGCTGGAAACATGCGGAATGCGGCAGGATGCTGAGCGGTTGCGCGCCGAGTAGGCCAGCAACACGGGCGCTTCATAGCCCGGCACCAGACGCTTGTAGGAGTTGGTGGTCGGATTGGTGAAGGCGTTGATGGCTTTCGCGTGTTTAAGGATACCGCCGATGTAATAGAGGCAGGTATCCGACAAATCCGCATACTTGTTGCCCGCAAACATGGGCTGGCCACCCTTCCAGATCGACTGGTGGACGTGCATGCCCGAACCGTTGTCGCCGAATACAGGCTTGGGCATGAAGGTCGCCGTCTTGCCGTAAGCTTGCGCGACCTGATGGACGACGTACTTATAGATTTGCATGTGGTCGGCCATCATGATCATCGGGCCGAATTTGACGCCCAGCTCGTGCTGAGCGGAGGCGACCTCATGGTGATGCTTTTCGACGACGACGCCCATCTCCGAGAGGACCGAGAGCATCTCCGAGCGCATGTCCTGGCAGCTATCGATCGGGGGCACAGGGAAGTAGCCGCCTTTGATCCGAGGACGGTGCGCGAGGTTGCCCATTTCGTAGGTGGTGTCGGAGTTCGAGGGCAATTCGGATGAATCGACCTGGAAGCCCACCTTGTAGGTGTCCGTCGAGAACCGCACATCATCGAAGATGAAGAACTCGGCCTCAGGGCCAAAGTAGACCGCGTCGCCAATACCCTGCGACAGCATGAAGGCTTCGGCCTTTTTGGCGATCGAGCGGGGATCACGTTCGTAGGGCTGACCCGTCGACGGCTCGCGAACGTCGCAGAACACGGCAAGCGTCGTCTGAGCGAAGAATGGGTCGATGTGGGCGGAGGCAGCGTCTGGCATCAGGAGCATGTCCGAGGCCTCGATGCCTTTCCATCCCGCGATCGACGAACCGTCAAAAGCGTAGCCGTCCTGGAACATGGCCTCATCGACGCAGCTGATGTCGGCGGTTACGTGCTGCATCTTGCCCTTGGTGTCCGAAAACCTCAGGTCGAGGAACTTAACGTCCTTGTCCTTGGCAAGCTTGAGGACGTCGTCGACGGTCTTCATGGGATCTCCCCCTGTTAGAATGATGATGGAATCGTTCAGATCGCGTCCGTGCCGTGTTCGCCGGTACGGATGCGGATGGCTTCTTCGATGGTCGAAATAAAGATCTTGCCGTCGCCGATGCGACCGGTCTTTGCAGCCTTCTGTATCGCCTCGACGGCTTTCTC
>JAKALI010000152.1 GCA_021813195.1 Pseudomonadota bacterium | reverse complement strand
CGCGCGCGCCTTGTTGGAGAAAGTCGGTTGCCGGGCATCCCCTCGTCGTCGTGGTCATCACGATGCGAACGTCGCCGCTGTGCTGCACGATGACCTCATAAACAAATCCGAGATCAACGATATTGTAGCCAAGCTCCGGATCGACGACGATGCGGAGCGCGTCTCGGACTTGTTCGGCAAGATCGGACGGTATGGTCGTCATACTGCGACCCCCTGAGGTGCCCCGACCTTCACGAGGATTTTGTAGGTCTTGCCGTCTGGATCAAAGCCGCCGCGCCATCGATGGCCCCGTTTGGCCAACTCGGCGAGCAGAAACATGGGCTCGCGGCAAAGCAAAGCAGCGAGAACCTCACCCTCCTTCATCTCTTCTACCGCCGCCAGCACGCGAACCATTGGTTCCGGTGGATCGAGGTCGCGGTTGTCGAGCTGCCGAACCGGGTCCGGCCACGCCGAATCGTCCACGGGCAGTACGCCGGGATCAAGTTCCGACGGCGAAGCCAAGTCCGTAGGCCGGAAGAGAACTTCCCATTCGCCTCCGCCAATTTCCTTCGCCTCATGACTGAAGCCCTTCGACCCCAGCACTTGAAACAACGGTTGCGGCTTGAATGGTGCGAGCAGGCGAAGGCCCTCATTGGGCCCAAGGCCGGCCACGGCGTTCATGATTTTTTCAAGAGGCTCGCCGCCGGTACGCAGGATCGGCCGTACGTCGAGGTCGACAAAACTGATTGCCATAGCATTGCCCTCCATCAAGTTGGGGATTGCGATGCAACCGAGACGAAAAGCCAGGGCTTCGGCACGGTCGACAGTTGACGGCTTGGATCGATATCGACCAGCCGGCGGGCGCGGATAAGTTCAACGATGATGCCGCAGGTGGCAACGAACGTAGCGACTGCTGAACCACGGAATACCGTGTTCAAATCGACGACGAGAGCTCCGGCGCCCAACCAAACGGCCGTGAAATAGAGGATGAACCACTTTCTGGCGCGCTTTTCGACGACCAGATCCTGGACGCGCGGCGTCTGCATCTTGCCGAGAACGGGCCCAAAGCATTCAAGCCATGTAATGAACGGTACAATTTTGTAGAGCTTGGCGAGGCCAAGGCCGGACAACCAGCCGAAAGAAACAAGGTAGATGATGGCAGCGACGTAGGCATGGGGTGCGCCGGTTGCCGATGCGACAACGCTCAAAGGCGCCGCCAACACCAGTGATGTAAACGCAAAACCAGCCATCCGACTATTCAGCTCTATCGTTGGCCGTTTACGAACTTGGTACAAGTGAAGGATATCGAGACCATAGAGTGCGAGGGCAGCAAATCCGAGCGGCAACGCGATCAGCAAGACGATACTGACGCTCTTGCCTAGAAAGATCGCTGCGAAGCCATCGAGTACAGTAACCGCAAGAGCCATAGTCCCGAAATAAAACGCAAATCGAGGGCGTGGGCCTTCTAGATCCGGCGCCAACATGAACATGGCGAGCAGTCGGTAGCTGACCCCCATGGCGGCAAAAGCCAGCCAACCACCGAGTCCGGCGGCAATGTGAATGGGCAAGCCGCTTGCAGCAATCGCAATGAGAGGAGCCGCCGATGTCGTGCCGCCCAAAACCAAAGCAAATACGATTCCAAGCGCCGTGACAGCAGCGACGCTAAATAGGGCCACGACGACGAAACGCGCCGGAAGTGGAAGCGGCCGCGCCGACCAAAGCGTACAGCCAAGATTCCATATGAGCACAGCGAAGCCAGCCCCAAGAAGCCCGCTGGCGATTGCAAAGAACGGAAACCCGGTCGCGATGGTCCGGCCTACCTGCAAGAAGCCGCAAAGTAGGCTTCCGATCCCGACGACAAGGCAGACGAGCGTTGGCAGTGACAGCCTGTCGCTGAACAGGGGGCGCGCAACGAGGACAGGAACAAACTGCGTCAGCGCTCCCGACATCAGCAGGCTTAGCCAGCCGAGCGCAGAAATATGCACCAAAACCAGGGTTTCTGGTGATTCGATAGGCGCACTGGGGAAACCGTAACCTGTCGCCATCAAGACTTGAGCCGCGACGAAAGCAATAAGCGCCACGGAAAAATACGACATCGTCCAACGGGATAGCGAAGTACCGATCACGGCATTATCTCCTAGCCATCTGTTGCGGCACCCGCGAAGCGGCTGCAATTCTAATTTTGAACGCCTGCCCTCGGTTTTCTTTTAGTCCGTCTCTGGTCCTCGATCGTTGCTCAGGCGCAAGTTCGAGCCGGTTTTGATCTAAAGCGATCTGTTGCCTTCGCCCGCTGCGCAGGTGAAGTCGGGTAGAATATTGTCGTCAGTCATTTAGATTTTCGGCGCCGCAGCATCGCGCAACTCGGCCAAAAACGCGATTATCGGAAGTTCGTATTCCAAAGCAGCATCGGAAATTGTGTGAAGCGAGCCAACAGGACAGCCAACGCACCTCATGCGTCGACGAATGAACAGAGGAATGGTCGCCGGCCAGCGGCACATGACCTCAGCGACGCTGTGTTGCGATTGCGGAAGGTCACGCTCGTCCATCGCATTTTCCGTTTCAGGATCGGTGTTCGGATTTTGCCGAAGGAGCGGCGGGTTGATGAGCCGCCGCTCCTCCGGTCTAGGGACGCTGGGGGGTGGGCGTCCCAATCATTGACGACCTATCCGAACCCGCCAAACGTCGGGACCGCTTTCGAGGTAGTCCCAGCTCACCTCGCCCGGACGTTCGGCCTGGAACTGGTAGTAGAGCGGCTTGGGGTCATGATCGTTGACCAATACGAAACCCTCGCCGCCGGCGAGTTTTTCGTAGGTCTGGAAGATCAGTGCATGGCGCTGCGGCGGCGGCAATTGTCGAACGTCGAGCTCGGTAGCGTTACTCATCGTCAGTCTCCTCGTGGTTGCGTTTTCGGCTTTGAGCGGCATTGGCTGCGAGTGAGAGAATGCAGCACGCCATTCAACCGCTCGGCTTCGCGCGGTTCTCTATGGCGCAGCAAGGACCAACTTTCGCCGGCGATACGGCAGGCTGTGTCGTCGCTCCCGGCGTTGCCCAGTTCGAGAAGCGCGCGAACCAACATTCGGTTGAGCGCTTTGACAAGGTCTGCCGTAAAGGCGGCTCCCGGATGAGGTTGACCGGAGCCGCTGAGCCGCTCCTCGGGCAATCGCGGTGGGTCATTCGCCACGGAGTTTGTGCTCCTCTAACCAAGCGTTCGAACTGCAAAGCCTGGGAATTGTCCGCTTCCGAGCGCCGGCGGTCGTTGCTCGGGAGCAATCTTCTGGCCCGGTCCGATACGTCGGATCAGCGCGAAGCGGCTGATGCGCAACGATCAGCGACCGCGGTATTCCAATCGGACACCACGACGAGACGGGGATCCTCGGCGTGGCGCGCCAGCAGGGCGTGCAATCGGCCTTGCCAGAACGCACGGAATTGCTGGCCTTCTGGACTGTCAAAATCGGCCGCTAAGGCTCACTCGAGCAGATCTTCCGTCCGTTCTGGAGCCGGCACAGTGCAACCGTCGAAGCGAACCTGCACCGCTGCACCAGTGTCGCGGCGACGAAATCCGACATGACCGTCGATCGACGCTTCGAAACTCAGTTCGTGCGCGCCGACGCGTGAATACCGAATAAACGGCGAATGGCGCTCAGCCCTCTTCGGCCACGGTGAGCAACCGGTGCGGCGCGCGAACGATTATCCGCCGCCGACCGCTTTTGATGATGCCGAGCGATTCCCATTTGCTCAGAGTGCGGCTGACGGTGAACAGCCGAGACCCCGTCATTTCGGCGACATCCTGCCGCGATACCGGAAAGCCGATTTCAATGCCTTCGTCGGTTCTACGCCCCGCTTGACGGATCAGCCGCAGCAGGGTGTGGGCGATACGGCGCTCGGCGCGCTCGGTAATAGCTTCGCGCAGACGTGATTGCGTGTCCCGAAGCTGCGCACCGACATATGCCAGCGCATTGATTGCAATCTGAGGATATCGATGCGCCAATTGCACGACAACAGCGGCATCCCAACTCGCGAGTTCGCATTCTGTCTCGGCGACGGCACCGACGGGATATCGCTCCGCCTGCATCATCGCGACGCAGCCAAACGGCTCACCGGGGGCAAGAAATCGAGCGGTTACCTGCTGGCCGTCTGCCGTGGTTTGTACCGCCTTGACCCGTCCCTCAATCAATACAAAAAGCCTGGTCGCCCGATCGCCCTGCTCAAAAATTGTCGTCCCCTTCGCGACCCGCTTGCGATTTGCTGCCCGTCCGACGACCGCCAGGTCTGTGGGCGACAAATCGTGGAACAAGAGACACTTATTCAGGCCGGCCCAGGCGGAGGTAATCGAAGCAACGATACCACTCGCTGATCCCTTGTTTAGCCTAGCGACCATCTGAGCCATTGCGTGCTCCACGATTTCGATCATGACCGCTGACGTTCATGCGGTCTCGGGCCTCGCATCAGGCGATTATAAGGACGTCGCCACCGTAAACATGTACGAAATATCTCTCTTTTGGTCCAAGCCGGGCCTTGACCTAAGTCAACCAGGGCATTGGATCAGGTTCCTTTGCGATTTCGCGATGCGGAAATCAGAGCGGCCGCATAGCCCGCGAGAGCAACGACCGTTAGCGGACCGCTGATCACGCGCAACTCGACTTTGCCGAGTAGATCGGCCACGACACGGAGCAGGACAGAGAGGTGCAGGAGCGCGAGTGGCCCATAGGCCATTGCGCTGTACCGAACCCGCAAACCGATGATCGCCGGCAGAATGATAGGAGCGTGTCCAAATATCATCGACAAAATGAACCCGATGGTAATGCTGTGGACCGCTGCGTCATAGAACAGGGTGTTGGTCCCCGGCGGAACCAGGAGGAGCAGGATGCCGTCAATGCCGAGCCAGAAATAGCCTGCGAGCAGGCAGGCAGCCGTGAATCGTGCCTGCCCGGAAAGACGAATCGTCCGCAGAGCAATGTCATGGCGGACGAGCCATAGCGTTGTCGCGACCAGGCCGACGCCACTGAACGGCGCCATCTGAGTGGCAAGTTCCCCACGCCCCATGCCGACGAGAATCAGCGCAATTGCGATGGCGAAGGTCAGTTCGCTCCAACGAGGCGGCGATAGCAGACGGCTCAATTCGAGACGCTCGGCCGCAACGGTCAATATGAGAAATGCAAGCCACCATCCCGTCACCGCCGCAGCCGGAGCCTGTCTGGCCCATATGAGCGTTCCGCCCACCCAACACGCAGCGGCAACCGTCAACACGATGGTGAACAAGGCAGGCTGACGCAAGGCGACAACGGCTGAATCATACGTCAGCGCCAGACCGGCAAGCAAGAAGGCACCAGCGGCGACTGTTGGCGCGCCCGCAAGCAGCGCGGCTGCGCCGACAGCGGCCAGTACCGGCGCAGCATATGCCCACCATCGACCGATCGCGACGGCGCGTTCGAGGCTGATCACGGTCCCGAGAAATCCGCTGATCATCAACGCGCCATGAAATTCAGCCAACCTGAGCATATCGCCCGGCAATCGCAGGCCAAGCCAGACCAAACCGCCCCACAAGCCGGCCAAGAGCGAGATCATGCCGACCGCGAGTGGGACGAGCCGTAGCCGGCGCCATTTCGATACCGCTGCCCGCCGGACCGGATTCGCGGAACGCGGAGGCGAAGCACCTGAGACAGAACCACCGAACATCGCAACCCCAGCCTGTCAGCTGTCTTCGCTGGTCTTACCGAAGAGAATCCCGTTGCTACGCGGCACCGTTCGGACGGTGTTGATCGGAACATTTTGGCATCGAGCACAAATCATCGCACGATCACTCGTTTGTCCCTGCCGGCCACAGATTCCCGCGGCAATGATTTCGCTAGATCATTCCAAGTTGCCGTCGCGATTCCTCGTTCATCAATTCGGGGGACCAGGGCGGATCCCAGATCAATTCGACGCGAACATCGCCAATGTCTGGAAAGCGCTCAAGCAGAACACGCTTGACTTCATCCGTCATCACTTCACCGAGTGGGCAGGCCGGCGTCGTCATCGTCAACCCGATGTCAACTCCCGTCGCGTTCTGGACGACGTGATATACCAGACCGAGATCGACGATATTGATCCCCAATTCGGGATCAATCACCGTCTTCAGAGCGCCTAGGATCTCTTCGCTCATTTGGCGGCCTCGTTTTCAAATTCCGGCGTGGCTGCCGCCCCCGCTTCGTCATGCGGAGCCGGACTAAAATGACTGAGCTTGCCCGGCACACCATCCCATTCCTTCGCATCGGCGGGCGGAATATCTCTTACCGTGAGATTCGGCCACTTGAACGCAAATTCCCGATTGAGTGCCAGCCAGTTGGCAAGGTCCGGCTCAGTGTCCGGTTTGATCGCATTGGCAGGACACTCGGGCTCGCACACCCCACAATCGATACACTCGTCAGGATGAATCACGAGCATGTTTTCGCCCGCATAGAAGCAGTCCACAGGACAGACCTCTACGCAGTCCATGTACTTGCACTTGATGCAGTTCTCAGTGACGACGTAGGTCAATTCCGATCCCTCAGATATGTTCGGCAGACCGAAGCCGATTCGGGCGCCTCAAACGTGCCGCATGGCCCGCTCCGCAAAAACGCCAAGTTTAACACCTAAACAAATATGCTATTGCGGAGCCTCGGCAATAGCAATATGCTATATATATGTTTTAACGAAACGCCTGCCATGCAGCATAAGGAGACCCGGCGTTGCGACTGACCGTCTATACGGATTTCTCACTCCGCGTCCTCATTTTCCTTGCGCTCAAGGGAGATGAGCTTGGTACCATCGCCGAGATCGCTAAGGCTTATGGGATATCCAAAAATCACTTGATGAAGGTTGCGCATCAGCTCGGCCGCGCCGGTTACATCGAAACGGTGCGCGGCAAAGGGGGCGGTCTGCGGCTCGCGCGACGGCCTGAAGAAATCATAATCGGCGACGTCGTCCGCCGCACCGAATCCGGCTCAGCCATCGTGCCCTGCTTTTCTCCTAGTGATGCTGATTGCGCTATTTATCCGCGCTGCGTACTGCGCGGGGCGTTGGCCAAGGCGCAAAACGCGTTCCTCGCGGCGCTGGACGAGTTTAGCTTGGCCGATTTTGCCCGCCCCCGCGCGCC
This sequence comes from Pseudomonadota bacterium, assembly GCA_021813195.1. The sequence goes on along the minus strand of JAKALI010000152.1, from coordinate 1,341 downwards.
ACTTCGAAAATTGCTTTCCTTGAGGTCAACCAATGCAACGACGATCCGGGCCTTGCGCGTAGCCTAGGCCAAGTTGCACCCCGGAAATATCAGTAAATCAGAACTCTTTCTTGCGCGGCGCGCCGCCGCTCCTTCAGCGATGAATAGTTCCCACGAAAAGCTAGGATTGCTGCTCGGTCTTGTCGGCATGTGCATGTTTGCCGGCACGCTGCCAGCGACACGCGTTGCCGTCTCCGGGTTGCAACCCCTGTTTCTGACCGCCGCACGTGCCGCAATTGCCGGTTCGGCAGGGCTGATCGTTCTTATTGTGATGCGACGGCGTCCGCCTCCACGCATAATGTGGGGGCAATTCATCATCGCCGCCGCCTGCACGGTGCTTGGCTTTCCGCTATTCGCCGCGCTGGCGATGATGACCGTTCCTGCATCGCACGGCGGCGTTGTACTCGGCATTATTCCGCTTGCGACAGCGGCGGCAGCGACGGTTTTCGCCCATGAACGGCCAAGCCGAGGCTTCTGGCTGGCCAGCATCGCCGGCGCGATAATCGTGCTGACTTTCATGTTCCGCCGGAATGAAGGCCTGCAGGTATCAAGTGGAGATCTTTTCCTCCTCGGCACGGTCGCCGCCGGCGCGATGGGTTATACCTTTTCAGGGCGCCTCTCGGGTCAAATGCCGGGCTGGGAAGTCATATCCTGGCAGGTCGTGATATTTCTTCCATTAGCGGCTGCGGCAACATTTGCCCTTTGGCCGCAAAATATTTCCAGCATCTCCATTTCTTCTTGGCTCGGCCTCGGCTATGTGGGTTTCGTCAGCCAGTATACGGCCTTCTTCATGTTCAATGCGGCACTGGCCATGGGCGGAATTGCGCGCGTTGGTCAAGTCATGCTGCTGCAGCCGTTTGTCATCGTCGCTCTTGCCATTCCCGTAAACGGAGAACAGATAAGTCTGGAAACTATCGTGTTCGCTGCTGCCGTGGTGGCAACTGTGCTGATCGGTCAGCGGATGCGCGTGGTAAGACGTTGAATTCTTTACAATTGGCTTTGAACCTCTTTGATATGCACGACCAGCGCCCCCCGCGCCCACGGAAATTTCGTCTTTACCGCGTCCACAATCGCGCCCGAACTGAGAACCTCGGCAGTGCCACCAATAAGGCACCCCTGACCGGGACTGCGGCTTCCTTGCACCTTTTTTGAAGCGACGAGAAGTTGGACGCGATTGTTCTGGCGGAGATTCTCTTCCGTTTTGCGGTAGCGTCCCGCAGGAAAGATCATCGTGTCCTCCTTGATGCCGAGGAGTCGCATGTAATCTCCCCAGTTTCCCACGACGTGCGGACCGTCCTTGCC
>JAKALI010000151.1 GCA_021813195.1 Pseudomonadota bacterium | reverse complement strand
CTCCTTGGCGATGAAGCTCATTGGGATGAACAGCGGAAAATAGCAATTGTCGTGTCCCGTTTCCTTGATGCGCTGATCAAGCTCCTTTTGGATCAGCTCCCACACGCCCCAACCCCATGGCTTGATGACCATGCAGCCGCGCACGGGGCTGGTCTCGGCCATGTCGCCCTCATGAACGGCGGCCTGATACCACTCCGGAAAACTTTGCTGACGCGTGATGGACAGCGCGCGCTTACTCATTGGTCCATGTCCTTAAACTGCCAAGCGCGACGGGGCTCTTCGAAATCTTGTATAGGTGCGGCAGACGACTTGATGTCAGTCATGCGGTGGACCAGCCCCGTCGACGGCATCGTTCATTCGGCCACCGCCTCGGCTAACGGGTCGCCTCGGGGCTGTAATCCTCCAATGGCGGCTGCGTCCCGAGCCAGTTGTTCTCAAGTGCGGTCCATACGACGCCAAACGCCAGGGTCGCCACGATTGTATTGATGAGGAATACACGCCGCCAGCGAAAGCCCGCTGGAGCGCTCCCCGGTGTGCCCGGCACGACCTCCCCCGCCTCGTCCTGCGTGCGCACGCCGAAGGGTAAGACGGCAAACAGCACGAGCCACCAGATCATAAAATAGAGCGCCAATCCGAGTGCCAGTCCCATTCACTCCTGCTCCCGATCGCGGTTTTCGGGATCGCCTGAGGCCACCGCTGTGGCCGTTAAGCCTGCTCAAGTTCCGTTAAGGTGCCGAGAAAATCTTTGGGATGAAGAAACAGCACAGGCTTGCCGTGGGCACCGATTTTTGGATTGCCATCGCCCAGCACACGCGCGCCTTGAGCTTTGAGTTTGTCGCGCGCAGCGAGGATGTCGTCGACCTCATAACACACATGGTGGATGCCGCCGTCCGGATTGCGCTCGAGGAACTTCGCAATCGGGGAATTCTCACCCAACGGCTCCAGAAACTCGATCTTGGTGTTGGGAAGCGTGACGAAAACGACGGTCACGCCGTGCTCGGGCTGGGGTGTCGCTTCGGAGACGACGGCGCCCAAGGCATTCTTGTAGGTCGCGATCGCGGCCTTAAGATCGCGCACCGCGATGGCAACATGATTCAATCGTCCGATCATGGAGTTGCAGATCCTCGTTTTGCCAAAAAGTCCGCGCATATCTAGCGCGCAATAGGCATCGCCGCCAGCCCCAACAGCCGGTCGGTCCACTTCCTTAGCTCTCCACAATCGAAACCAACACCTTGCAAACGGGCTTCTTGCCCCAGGCCTCAAAAATTGCCGCCCGCACGGCTCGTCGCACGGCATTTTCGATCACATCCGTATCGCGCCGCCGCACCGGCGGAATAGATCGCAGCGTGGCCTCCACGGCGTCATAGGCAATATCCACGATCGCTTCGCCCTCGGCATCGGTTTCGGGAATGCCATCAATCTCAACGATCGGCTCGCTCGCCAATGCCCCCTTGGCGGTGACGGCGAGGGCGACGACGACGATCCCTGCGACCGCTAATTTCCGCCGCTCCCCGATTGGCCCCTCGCCCTCCGGCACCAGCAGCTTCCCGTCGCGGAAGATGCGTCCCACTGGCACTTCGTCGATGATCTGTGCCTTGCCGGGAGCCAGCCGAACGATGTCGCCATTGAAGGCCGGAACAACCTCAGCGATCCCAAGCGAGCGGGCGAGGTGCGCATTCGCCATGAGATGGCGGGCCTCACCATGCATCGGAACGACGACTTTGGGCTTCAGCCAGCCATACATTTGTTTCAACTCGTCGCGTCGCGGGTGTCCTGTCACATGGATTAACGCCTCATCATCCGTGAGAATGTCGACGCCCGTGCGCACAAGGGCATTCTGGATGGCACCAATCGACTTCTCGTTGCCGGGTATGGTGCGTGATGAAAACAGCACCAGATCACCTTTGGCCAGAGAGATATCGGGATGAGTCTCGTCGGCGATCCGCGCCAGCGCTGCGCGCGGCTCGCCTTGACTGCCCGTGCATAGGCACAGCACCTCATTGCGCTTCAGGTGCTTGAATTCGCGCTGATCGAGCCAGGCCAGGTTTTTGGGCAGATAGCCCGCGTCGAGCGCGACCTCGATGACGCGATGGAGTGCGCGTCCCGCCACCACGAGACGCCGTCCGGTCGCCTCAGCTGCCGCCGCACAGGCCTTAATGCGCGCAACGTTAGAGGAAAACGTCGTGACCACCACGCGGTGGGGCGCTCGTGCGATGATCTTTTCCAGCGAGGCCGCCACCTCACTCTCGCTCGGCGAACGTCCGTCACGAATGGCATTCGTCGAATCGCACACGAAGGCATGGACGCCCTCCCGACCGAACGCTTCGAAACGCGACGGCGCAGCCGGCTTGCCCAGATAGGGCTCGCAATCGAGCTTCCAATCGGCGCTGTGGACAACAAGCCCGAACGGCGTCCGCAGGGCCAGAGCGCTCGTTTCCGGTATGGAGTGGGCCACACTCACGAGTTCAACGTCAAACGGCCCGATCGTTGTTCGGCAATCGAGTGCCAGAACCTCAATTGGAATGGAAAGCCTCCGACCATACTCCGCAAGCTTCGCCTTCAACATGCCAGCGGTGAAGGCCGTCGCGTAGACCGGACAGCCAAGCCGAGGCCATAGATCGATCACCGCCCCGATGTGATCTTCATGGGCATGCGTGATGAGCAGACCCGCAAGACGCTCGCGCTGGCCCTCCAAATAGCGAAGGTCTGGCAAGATCACGTCAACGCCGGGATCATCCTCCCCTTCCGGGAACGTGATTCCCAAATCCACCATGAGCCAAGTGCGCGAGTGTGCGGGACCCAACCCGTAGAGATAAGCGTTCATGCCCACCTCGCCCAGGCCGCCTAACGCACCAAAAACGAGTTCGCTTCCCTCAAGGCCCATCGCCTGCCGTTTTCTTCTTTTCTGCCTTCGCAGGCTCTCTCACCCCTCCCTGGTGAAGGGGTTTGTCGTCACGTAGCGCCGTTTTAGCGCGCGATTATACACCCACCGAGACATCACCGAATGCGTGCCGTGTGGTGTGTCCACGGGCATCGGCCAGCAGCAGGTATCCCTCGGCACTGAGCCCTGCAAACGAGCCCTGGAACGGACCATCGGGCGCGGTGACTGTCAAGCCCGTTCCCAGCGGGACCGAACGTGCGAGCCACGCTCGGCGGACATCCTGAAAACCATCATCGTGCATCCAGACGCCAAGCCAGTGCTGGAGCGCGCGATCAACAAACGCCACCATCTTCTCAGGATCGATAACCGGACCAAGATCAGCAAGCCGAGACGTTCTGACGTGTTCGATCTTCGGCGCTGAAATCAGATTGAGACCGATCCCAAGGATCACATCCGCACGGTCGGCATTTCCTGCGACAGAGCTCTCAACAAGGATCCCTCCGATCTTCGAACGATCGAGTAGCAGATCGTTCGGCCACTTGAGTTCCAACCGCCGTGGCTCTCGCGTTCCGGTGGCCATGGTGACCGCGTCATGGATGGCAACACCGCACACCAGAGCCAGCTGATAGGCGTGTGAGAGCGGCGCCACGTCCTTGAGGATCAGGCTCGTGTAAAGATTTCCTGGCGGCGAAACCCACGAACGGCCGGAACGCCCGCGCCCCGACGTCTGTGACCGGGCCACGATCCATGTACCGCTGACTGCCCCCTCGCTGATGGCGCGCAAGGCTTCGTCATTCGTCGAGCTTGTTTCCTCAATGACGACGAGGCGTCCGTCGTATAAACTCGGCCATCCCAGAGCGCTTGTCATCCGCTCGCTCTAATTTGCGAGCGCGCGCGCAGCGGCATCTGCGGCTTCGACCAATGGCGCGGGATAGGCGACGTAAACGACGACGAGCACCGCAGCCACAAGCATGATGTTGAAGACCGCGGGCTCGGCAGGTGTCAACCGATCCGCTGGCTCATCGAAGAACATAATCTTGATCACGCGGAGATAATAGAACGCTGACACGACGCTCGCCAGCACGCCGATGATAGCGAGGAATGTCAGCCCCTCCTTCACGGCCGCGCTCAAAACGTAAAATTTGGCGAAGAACCCAGCCAATGGGGGAATACCGGCCAGCGAGAACAGCAACATGGCGAAGGCCAGCGCCATCGTGAGATTGGTTTGCGCAAGACCGGACAGGGCGGAGATGTCTTCCAGCATTTCGTCCTTGCGTCGCATGGCTAGGACGCAAGCGAAGGCTCCAATCGTCATGACGAGGTAGATCGCAAGATAGATCAGAACCGACGAGACACCTTCAGGCGACGCCGCTGCGAGACCAACAAGCGCGAAACCCACGTGTCCGATTGACGAGTACGCCAACAGTCGCTTGATGTTCGTTTGACCAATGGCGGCAAATGCCCCAAGTCCCATCGACGCGATCGCCAGAAATACGATGATCTGACGCCACTGCGGCACGATGCCCGGGAACGCATCGCTGAGCACCCGCACCAACAGAACCATCGCGGCGACCTTGGGAGCGGCGGCGAAGAAGGCTGTGATCGGCGTCGGCGCACCTTCGTAGACATCCGGCGTCCACATGTGGAAGGGAACGGCTGAAATCTTGAAGGCGAGGCCAACAAGTAAAAATACCAGCCCTAAGATCAGCCCGAGCGGCGGGCTGAAACCCTCTGTTTTGACGAGCGTGGCCAGCGCGTCGAACGAGGTCGTGCCCGTAAAGCCATAAATCAGCGAGGCGCCATAGAGCAGCATGCCTGAGGACAACGCGCCCAAGACGAAGTACTTCATCCCCGCTTCACTCGAGCGCAGTTGATCGCGTCGGAATGCGGCGAGCACATAGAGCGCCAGGCTCATCAGTTCGAGTGCGAGGTATAGGGCGATGAGATCACTCGCCGACACCATCATCATCATGCCCGCGGTCGCCAGCAGGACGAGCACGGGGAATTCAAATTTCAGGATGTGGGCACGCGAGAGATACCCGAGCCCTAGGACGAGCGATGCCGCCGAGCCGCCCAGGATGAGAAGTTTGGCAAAGCGTGCGAAGTCGTCAACCACGAACGAGCCGTCGAAGACCTGATGCGTTGCGCCCGTTCCCGTCAGCACAAGTGCGCCCGCCACGATCATGACCAAAATGGCAAGCCATGAGCATGAGGAGCCGTTCCGTTCGTCATCAGGGCGAAATACCCCAAGCATCAAGATTGCCATGGCGCCCACAGCCATGACGATTTCCGGCAGCACAGGAGCCAGCGATTGCAGCGTCATCGAACGGGCTCCGTTACAATCAACTCGGCCGTGCTCGCGGCAATATCTGCCTCATATTTCTGGACGAGATTCTGCACGGACACCGCCGTCACATCCAGAATGGGCGCAGGATAAAAGCCGAGCAAAATCGTGAGAACCACGAGCGGCGCCAACACAGCCACTTCACGCGGTGATAGATCTTTCAAATTCTTCAGTATCGGCTTCTCGATGGCACCAAAGATGATGCGCCGGTACAGCCATAGGGCATACGCTGCCGAGAGAACCACACCGGTCGTTGCAAATACTGCCACCCAGGTATTTGCGCGAAACGCCCCAAGCAACGTTAGGAATTCTCCCACAAACCCGCTGGTGCCCGGAAGTCCCACATTCGCCATCGTGAACACCATGAAGCAGGCTGCGTACAGCGGCATGACGTCGGCGAGCCCGCCATAGGCATCGATTTGGCGTGTGTGCATACGATCGTAGATCACGCCCACACACAAAAACAACGCGGCAGAAACGATGCCGTGCGAGAGCATCTGAAAGATTGCACCATCGACACCCTGTGTCGTCGCCGTGAAGATGCCCATGGTCACGAAGCCCATGTGCGCCACAGATGAGTAGGCGATGAGTTTTTTTACATCAGCTTGAGCGAGCGCCACCAGCGACGTGTAGATAATGGCAATGACCGACATCGCAAAAACCAGTGGTGCCAGATCGGCGCTGGCCAGCGGGAACATGGGCAGCGAGAATCGCAGGAACCCATAGCCCCCCATCTTGAGTAGGATTGCCGCCAGGATCACAGAGCCTGCCGTCGGTGCTTCCACGTGCGCATCAGGCAGCCACGTGTGGACCGGCCACATCGGCATCTTCACTGCGAAGGATGCAAAGAACGCCAGCCACAGCCACCACTGCATCTCCGCGGGGAAGCGGGTCGTGAGCATGAGAAGCTGAATGTCGGTGGTGCCGGCATAACTGTACATCGCCAGAATTGCGATCAGCATCAGAACCGAGCCAAGCAGCGTGTATAGGAAGAATTTGAAGCTTGCATAAACTCTTCGCGGCCCTCCCCATACCCCGATAATCAGAAACATCGGGATCAGGCCGCCTTCGAAGAACAAATAGAATAACACCAGATCGAGTGCGCAGAAAACGCCGATCATGAGCGTCTCGAGCACGAGAAACGCGATCATGTATTCCTTGACGCGTTGCTCGATGGACTCCCAACTCGCCAAAATACACAGCGGCATCAGAAAGGTCGTTAGAATGACGAACAGCATCGAAATGCCGTCAACACCCATCTTGTATTTGATGGGCCCCATCCAATCGTATTCTTCAACGAACTGGAAGGCCGCCGTCGTGGTGTCGAAGTTGGCCCAGATGAGCAGCGAGACCGCAAACGTGACGAGTGTCGTCCACAGTGCGACCCAGCGCGCATTGTTCTTGGCCTCACGCGGCAGCGTGGCGATGAAGAGTGCGCCGACCAGCGGCAGGAAGGTGACGATCGATAGAATGGGTTGGGCGCCGATGTTCATTTCGCCACCCCACCGGCAAGGAAGAACCACGTCACCAGCAGTGCCACACCAACCAGCATCACAAAAGCGTAGTGATAAACGTATCCGGTCTGCAGGCGAACGATGCGACCGGTCGCCCACCCCACGCCGGCGGCGGTGCCATCTATTGCGCCGTCGATCACCGAGCCATCACCGCGCTTCCACAGGAAATGACCGAGTGCCATCGCGGGCTTGACGAAGATCCGGTCGTAGAGTTCGTCAAAGTACCACTTGTTGAGCAGAAACAGGTAGAGCGGCCGGAACGCCTTCGCCGTCGCAGCTGGGAGATTGGGCGCCTTGATGTAGTAAAGCCAGGACAGCGCAAAGCCTGCGAGCATCGCAACGAACGGCGCCCATAACACCCATTCCGGCACCTCGTGCATGTGATGCAGAATGTCCTTGCCCGGCAACTCGTAAATCGACTGACCCCAAAATTCTTTGTAGTGGTTCCCGATAAAATAGGGCGCGAATGCAAACCCCGCCACAACCGCTCCAACAGCGAGAATACCCAGCGGTATCAACATAACGGGCGGGCTCTCGTGGGCGTGCTTGTAGGTTTCGTGTTCCGCGCGCGACTTGCCGTAGAACGTCAAGAACATGAGCCGCCACGAGTAGAACGAGGTCATGAAGGCAGCTACGACAAGCAACCAAAAAGCATAATTACCGGGGGTGTGTGCGGCATACGCGCCCTCTATAATGGCGTCCTTGGAATGGAAGCCAGCAAAACCGGCAAGGTGCGGAATTCCGACGCCCGTCAACGCAAGAGTCCCAACGAGCATCATGGCCCAGGTAATCGGAATCTTGGACTTGAGCCCGCCCATATTGCGCATGTCTTGCTCGTGATGCATCGCGTGAATGACGGAACCTGCGCCCAGGAACAGCAGCGCCTTGAAAAAGGCGTGCGTGAACAAATGAAAAATGCCGGCAGTGTAGGCACCCACCCCGCAGGCCACGAACATGTAGCCCAGCTGCGAGCAGGTCGAGTATGCGATGACGCGCTTGATATCGTTTTGCACGAGGCCGACGGTTGCCGCAAAGAATGCCGTAACCGCCCCGATGAGGACGACCACCTCTAGGGCCAGTGGCGCATGCTCAAACAAGGGTGAAAGCCGCGCGACCATGAACACGCCCGCCGTCACCATCGTCGCCGCGTGAATGAGTGCCGAGACCGGTGTCGGACCTTCCATTGCATCGGGCAGCCACGTGTGCAGCAGGAACTGCGCCGACTTGCCCATCGCCCCCATGAACAAAAGCAGACAGAGGGTTGTCAGCACATCCACTTCGGCGCCCAGAAACATCATCGTCTGGCCGGCAAGTTCTGGCGCCTGCCGAAAGACCTCCTCGAAGTTGATCGACTTGCAGACATAGAACACGCCGAAGATCCCGAGTGCGAAACCGAAATCTCCGACGCGGTTGACGACAAAGGCTTTGATGGCGGCCGCGTTCGCCTCCGGCTTCTTGTACCAGAAGCCAATGAGCAAATAGCTCGCCAGCCCCACGCCTTCCCAGCCGAAAAACATCTGCAATAGGTTGTCACTCGTCACCAGCATCAGCATGGCGAACGTGAACAGCGACAGATAGGCGAAGAACCGCGGCCGGCTGTCGTCCTCCTGCATGTAACCGATCGAGTAGAGATGCACGAGCGACGAGACGCTTGTAACAACCACAAGCATGACGGCTGTCAGCGTATCGATCCGCAAC
>JAKALI010000150.1 GCA_021813195.1 Pseudomonadota bacterium | reverse complement strand
CGACCGCGAAGAGAAGCGAGTAGCCCACGGGAACGAGATCAACCGCCAGCAAGGAAAAAAGTAGGAGCAGCTTGACTTCAGGTACCCCAATCAGAGAAGACTCTCAGCCACTCAAGTGGGCATCGTGTTGACCTCGCAAAATAGGCTTACTCCGAGGCCGTGCTTTGGGTTCGACCGGGATACGGGCTGCGAAAGCCCTTCCCGTGATGACATGACGAGGCACATTGCCTTAAATGGAAAACCAAGCTTCTCATCAAGAGTGGAAGCAATCTGCTGCGGCTCGACATTCGTAAAGGTGGCGCACTCCGTCCCGCCACCTCTGACTTCGTAAAATGCCACCAAGAGCTTCCCTTTGAGAACGTAGAAGGCAACTGCATTCATATCGTAGTATCCAGGTGAAATCTGGCTGACAGAATAGCGATCATTTTCACCAGAAGCCCGGAGATCGAACCTGTCCGTCAATTGCAGGAGTTCATTTTCGCCTAGCCCAGTCGGCCAGTCGAACAGAACGTCACTGTACACAGAAAATCTAAAGCCGATATCGCGGTTGCTAAGGACAGACACAAAACCGCCGACTGACGGCACGCCGCGATCGAGCACGACGTTTCTCATGGCAGAATAGAGCTCACTCGCTGGCGATCCGGTCATTTCATCTGCAAACACTGCAGCATTTACTGCGCTCCCGTGCTCGTGCTGTCGACGTCGAAGATTTTCGTATTCTCGGAACCGCTTGTAGGCCGCCTGATCCCCGATCCAATGTGTCTTTGAGATTCCACTTGTTCGGCAACCATTGCGGATCGTCACGAGTTTCGCTGTGTCAGCAAAGCCGACGATGTAGTCGTTGTTGGTGCGACCGCTTGACGCCTCAAAGAATGCAAGCGTTTCCTTGTAGTTCGCACCAGTTGGGTGCTCCTTGCGAAACTCCTCGAAGGCGTTTGAGGCAAGTTCAGGCGATCCGCTGTAGGACACACAAATCCGACCCGGCAGACAGATTGATTTCAGCACCCATTGCCGCATCGGCAACGATGTTCCATGCGCGGATAGCATTGTATCTGCGGCTACGGCGAGGCGGCCTTTTTCGGTGCGCGCAACAACAAGAGTCATGGGGAATTATTGCTACCACGGACGTGTGCGCCAAAGCAGCCCGTGCAAAAATCAAGAATTTTGCACAGGGTGCCGACCCGTTTTCCACCAATAGATTAGCTTGTGCAGAATTCACGTGCAAAATTGTCATGTGGTGTCCGCGTTTGAGCGTGGACCTGCCGTCCGCGTGGTCCAGCGTCAACTTCCGCTCGACGCCCTACCCGGCCTTCAGCGATGTCCGCTAATGGGCGATCAAAGCTGAACGCAAAGTCGCCGAAGCTTGCGATGAGTTCAATTCAGTCTCAAACGTCGCAAGGAAGACATGCTGTAGTTCATAAAAATATTTTTAAAATCAACGGACTATTCGTCAGTCCTCCGCTTTGTACGCACGCACCCAAAGTTAGTCTCGTCCTCGTTCCAAACATCTACGAGGACCACAATGCGTAAGCGTACCGAAGGACAGACGTTGACCCATCCGGTCAGCGACAAATTCCCCGAGCCCTTGCCGTGCGATCGATGGATCGCTTCAAGCGCGCTGCAAAAGTCGATCCGACGAGGCAATACCATGGTGGCCATGAGGGCCGCCACTTCCCTGATCGAGCACGGCTGGGGGCCGTTGTGGCGTCGCCTACTGGTAATAGCGGTTGAAGACATAGGGATAGGCGCTGTCGAAGCCTGCGCCGAGGTCACGCACCTTTTCGGTGAACAGAAATATGGGAGCTCCGCGATCCGGAAGACGGCGCTTTATCATTCCTGCAGTCTTCTGGCGGAAGCGCCGAAGGATCGGAGCACGGACTTCCTGATCGCCGTGGCCATGCATGAACCCGGGTTCAATCATGCCCGAGAGCTCTGCGGCCAGGCGAGGATTGAGGAGCGCATCGAACTTGCCTTTCGCCAGGACTGGAGCCTGCCGGAACGAGCCATTGCTGCCTGGTATGCCTCAGGCATCGAAAGCTGGCCGGAGCGTCGGGTCGGACGCGGCGACATGATCGGCCTCCTGCAAAGGTTCGCGGACGAGGGCGCTCCTGCTGGTCTCCTCGAAGCGACCCGCCTCATTGCCAAAGCGACGGGGGAGCCTATCACTGTGTTCCTGCCGCTGCTGTGGCTCGCACTGGCCAAGGAGCAATCGACGGTCGTTCAGACGGAATTGCCCCGCTCGGGCGAAGTCGACGGTATTCCACTCAGCGCGCTCGACTTGCACACGCGGCTCGGGCGCGAAGCCTTGTCGATCTTCGGGAGACAGAACGTCGAGATCGCAACGTTCCTTTCCGACAATCTCAAGGGCTTCCGGGCGGTGAAGGCGCTGCGCTATGCGGCGTTCTTCGCGGACAGCGGGCTCATCCGGCCGCGTCTCATATGGCGTACGGGAAGCGAAATTGAGCGTCAGGGCATCATCTCGGAATTCCGCAGCATCAAGGTCGACCCGACGGTTGGCAAGCAGCTCATTGTGCTCGTTCGCGAGCATCTCGATGAACTCAACGGCATCCGCGCCGGTGTTTTCGCACGCGCAAAGTTGGAGGGAGGAGTCTGATTTGTGTGCCGTCCAGGGTGTTCAACGCGTGGTCGCCGCGCGTGCCCTGTCGGCTCGCAAACCCCGCAGGAAGGGCGTATTCGCAGGATATTGCTGTGAGAGGTCCAAAAGAAGCCGGACTCCGTTCTGTACCACGGGCCACTCGGCCCCCTTCTTGCGCGCGTCGTCCGCGCGTACAGACTTGTGGGTGCGGAACCGATCTCGCCAGTCCTGCTCTCTTGCTCGCCACGACAGCGTGCGCGCATCGCGGCGTCTCGCTCCATCCATGGTCGCGCCGGGCTGGGACGATCGGGTCGTCCTCACCAACCTGCCGCAACATATCCCGGTCACGCGCGAAGAACTTGCAATCTGGCGCGCGTTCCTCGCCGCCGAGATCGAGGCGATCCTGCGCAACGAACAACATACGACTGAACCCGCTGCATAAAATGCGCACGCCGGACGACACCGTGGCTATGCGCAGGTTCAACGGCTGGTAGAATAGAAGGACAAAAGGTCAATCCATGCCGCGCGCCGCCATCTACGTACGAGTGTCGACGTCAAGACAGGCCGAACACGACCTGTCTCTGCCCGATCAGATCGCCCAATGTCGGGCGTATTGCGAGCGTCAGGGCTGGGACGTCGCCGAAGTCTTCTCGGAACCCGGCGCATCTGCGCTCGACGAAGATCGTCCGGTCTTCCAGGAGATGATCTACAAGGCCAAGCGCCGCGACCGCCCATTCGATTTCGTCGTCGTGCATTCGCTCAGCCGTTTCAGCCGCGACTCCTTCCACTCTGAGCTTTACATCCGCGAGTTGAACAAGGCGGCCGTACAGCTTGTGTCGATCACGCAGACCCTGACGCCTGATCCGACCGGCGAGATGCTGCGCAAGCTCCTCAACGTCTTCGACGAACACCAGTCGCGCGAAAACGCCAAGCACGTGCATCGCGCCATGTGTGAGAACGCCCGCCAGGGCTTCTGGAACGGGTCGGCGCCGCCGTTCGGCTACGCCACCCGCATCGCCGAGCGTCGCGGCAACAAGGACAAGAAGGTTCTCGTTGTCGACGAAGCCGAGGCGTCCGTCGTCCGCACGATCTTCGACATGGCGTCGGGAACGAATGGACGGCCGCTCGGCGTCAAGGCGATCGCGACGTGGCTGAGCGAGCGCGGCTACACCCGTCGCGGCGTCCGGTTCTCGACCGGCAGCGTCTACGAAATCCTGACGACTACGACGTATTTCGGGCAGCACTATTTCAACAGGCGCGACAGCCGCAACGGCAGGCCGCGTCCGCCGTCCGAATGGATCGGGCTGCGTGTTCCCGCGATCCTGACGGAGGAGGCCTTCAACGCCGTGCAGGGATTGCTGCAGAGCCGCGCCCCGAAGCGGAAGCCACCCCGCGTCGTGAACAGCCCGACGCTGCTGGCCGGGCTCGCCCGCTGCGGCTATTGCGGGGCCGCGCTGATCCAGAACACCGGCAAGGGCGGTCAGTACCGCTACTATTGCTGCTCGAAGAAACTCAAGGAAGGCCCGATCTCCTGCGATGGCCTACGCATGCCGATGGAGAAACTGGACGACATCGTCATCGGCGAGGTCGCCAGGCGCGTCCTGCAACCCGAGCGTCTCGGCGAGATGCTGGAGGCTTATGTCCGCTCGTCCGCCGAACGCGGCAGCCAGGACAAGGAATTGCTGACCCGGCTTCGCCACGCGCATACCGAGGCCAAGGCGGGCATCGCCCGGCTCCTGGAGCTGGCCGAGAGGGGGCTGATGGACGCCGAAGACCCCGAGATGCGGGAGCGCCTGATCGCCCTCAAGCTCAAGCGCGACGAACTGGGCAAGGAAATCGCGGACCTGCAGAAGAGGATGGGTTCATCCGAGCCAACCATCACGCCCGAGAAGATCGAGCGGGTCGCCCGTGTCCTCCACGACAAACTCTACAGCGACGACGGCGACCTGCGGCAGGCATATGCCCGCCTGCTGATGGACGAGGTTCGGGTAACCCGGGACGAAATCCGCATCAGCGGGTCGAAATCCGTCCTGGCGCGGGCCGCGTCAGACGGGCCGGACATTCCCGCGCCTGCGGTTCTCTCTTTTGTTCAGGAATGGCGCGCCCGAAAGGATTCGAACCTCTCACGCCCAAATTCGTAGCCTGACGTTGATTTGCCGCAGCGGGCTGGATCGCAGTCGACTTTCCACTGGACTTCGTGGTCGAACGGAGCGGTAGTGTTTTTGCGCGCCGGCCATGAGGCGCGCCCTGCCCCGCGGGCGTGAGCGCCATTGCGGGGTCGTGCTGGTGACAGCGGAGACTGTCGAAGCACGGAGAGAAGGTCATGGTCAAACTTACCGATACCCAGCTGGTTGTGCTGTCGAAGGCGGCGGGACGCGAAAACGGGTTGGCCGTTGCGCTCCCGAAGATGAACAGGGCGGCGCTCGCCAAGGTTGGATCGAGCCTTGTCGCCCGGAAATTGATGCGCGAGCTGAAGGCGAAGCCTGGCATGCCGGTCTGGCGAGAAGATGAGGATGGGCGCGGAGTGAGCCTGATGATCACGCGGGCCGGGCGAAATGCGATCGGCGTCGAAGAGGATGCCGAGGCGATCAAGAAGGCGGGGGCTTCGACAAAGAAGCTGAACAAAGCTGCTTCTGGGATTGAGACGCCCGCGCGCCAAGGCGCGACTACGCCGGCTGCGTCATCGCCTCGCGAGGGCTCCAAGCAGGAGCTGGTCATCAACATGCTCTCGGCAAAGAGCGGGA
Source organism: Pseudomonadota bacterium (assembly GCA_021813195.1). Next base: position 3,173 of record JAKALI010000150.1, on the reverse strand, counting down.
CCACGCTCGATGCGCTCGTCGAAGCGACCGGCTGGCTTCCGCATACGACGCGGGCAGCGCTCACCGGACTGCGGAAGCGTGGGTTCACAATCGATCGGTCGCGAACCGGCGGTGAAGAATCGGTCTATCGCATCGTCGGATCGGCGACGGCCTGACCATGGCGCCCCGCGTCTCGAGCAGCCGGCCGATTTTGCAGCCGACTCATTCGCCGCCACAGGCCGCGAACCTTGAGCAGGACATCACACGCATCGATGGCATGAACGTCGACGCGCTACGGGTGGAATGGCGGCGGGTCTTCGGCACGGACCCGCCGCCTGCATTTTCGAAGGACCTTCTCTCGCGAGCGATCGCAAACCGGCTGCAAGAGCTGGCGCTGGGCGCAGTTAACCCATCGACCTCCCGCCTGTTGCGGTCTCTGTTGAAGCCGGGGGCCGAACCACCCCGCCAGGTCAAAATCGGCTCGGTCATCGTCCGCGAGCACAGGGGCATCATTCACGAAGTCCTGGTCACGCCCGACGGCTTTTGCTGGCGGGGCAAGACCTACGACAGCCTGTCGACGGTTGCCAAGAAAATCACGGGCGTGACGTGGAACGGACCGCGCTTCTTCGGACTCCGGTCGAGCAAGCCGGCCGTTGATCAGGCTGTCCCGGTCGCTTCAGCAAATGTTCCGCCCGCGCCCGGTTCCAACAATCATCGTCCCGCCGGGCGCCGATCCAGTCTGCGGTCGCCCTCCAAAGCGTCGGGAGTACGCCCATGAAACCCATCGCACCGAAACGCCAGCGCTGTGCGATCTACACGCGCAAGTCGACCGAGCATAATCTCGATCTGGCCTTCAACTCGCTCGACGCCCAGCGGGAGGCCTGCGAGGCCTACATCAAGAGCCAGGCGCACGAAGGCTGGTCGCTGATCCGGGACCATTTTGACGACGGCGGTCTCTCCGGCGCATCGCTCGACCGCCCTGCCCTGCACGACCTCCTCGCCCAGATCCGCGCGCGACAGGTCGACATCATCGTCGTCTACAAGGTCGACCGGCTCACCCGGTCTCTGGCCGACTTCGCCAAACTCGTCGAACTGTTCGACGAACACGACGTCTCGTTCGTCTCGGTGACGCAGAGTTTTAACACGACCTCCAGCATGGGGCGGCTGACGCTCAATGTCCTGCTGTCCTTCGCCCAGTTCGAGCGCGAGGTCATTGGCGAGCGCGTCCGGGACAAGATTGCGGCGTCCAAGCGCAAGGGCATCTGGGTCGGCGGCCCCGTGCCGACTGGCTACCGTAGCAAGGACAAGAAGCTGGAGGTGGCGCCGGAGGAAGCCGACCTCGTCCGGCGGATATTCATCGACTACCTGTCGGTCGGCTCCATTAGCGCGCTGGCGGCGAGATTGAACGCTACCGGCCCAAAGCCAAGACCACGGCAACTGGCGAACGGCAAGACAATCCAGGCCGAATGCTGGCGCGTCGGCCCGCTCGCCCACCTTCTGAAGAACCGCTTCTACATCGGCGAGGTCGTCTATCGCGGCGAGGTCCATCAGGGCGAGCATGAGCCGATCCTCGACCGCGATCTGTTCGAGGCGGCGCAGGCCAAACTCCGCGACCAGGCCGTCATCCGCAAGCTGGCCCGCCATCGGTCTCCGCATCTGCTGACCGGAAAACTGTTCGACGGCCGCGGCAATCTGATGTCGCCGACCCACGCCAACAAGAAGGGCGTCCGCTACCGCTACTACACTTCACAGGCGCTGCTGCAGGGACGTAAAGCGGATTCGGGATCGGTCGCGCGCGTCCCGGCGGAAAATATCGAGACCCTGGTCGCACAGGCATTGCGTTCAAACTGCAGCGCGGAGGCGAGCGGTTCCGACCGCGTTGTCATCGAGCAGCATCTCGTGCGAGCAGAAGTTCGTGCAAACGAGATTGCAATCAGCGTCCGGGGGTCTGACCGATCCGGCGAGGATGAGACCGCGACGCCGACGATCACGATCCCGTTCACGCCGCCTTCTCTCCCGCAGAAAGGCGTCAGGCATGTTCCAGCAGCAGGCGGCTCCCTGAGCGAATCAGACAGCGTCGCTCTCCTGACGGCCATCGCACGTTCCAAAGCATGGGTTGGAGAGCTGCTCCTCGACCCAACCGCCGACTTCAAGACCATCGCCGAGCGCGAAAAGCTGGCCGAGCGCCACGTCCGGTTCCTGGCGCCGCTCGCCTATCTGTCTCCACGAATTGTCGAGGCGATCGCCGAGGGACGCGCCCCTGCCGACCTCGCCGTCAGGCGGCTCGCGCGCAACCTTCCGCTCGCCTGGGCCGAGCAGGAGCGCTGCCTCTACATCTGAGGCGGCCCGATCAGCCGCAACTCCACCACTTGAACCTGTCTGCGACAATCGCGAACCGGTCTCGGCGGCGCTCGCCGGGAAATTCCGGAGACGCTGAATGGGGCATTGCAGACCGGGGGCCGAATCCAGGGCAATCCGGGTCGCCGCAGACCGGTCTGGCGTCTCCGACCTGGCAAAGCCCCACAGAATGCGGGCCTCACAGGCCGGTCCCGCAAAGTCTGTGAGTCTGGGGAATGGCTGGCTGACGAAACAGTGTCGGGCGAACCCGTCTGGGGGTCGAATTCCCTGCTTTATGGGAAATTTGCAGGGAATTTCGCGATTTTTCGCGAAATGGGCCCTCGCAAACGACAGATACAGACTACATTTCAATGCGTTGAGCGCCAATTCCCTGGACAACGGAAAAGGGAATTTGCAAGGGCGTAACAGGGAATTCAAAAGCGCATAACAGGGAAATTCGGCATGGCGCTGGCGCGCGCGATACGGCCTCGATCATCACGCTTGAAGAGGCGGCCTTTGACCGCGGCCGACCTCAAGCAACATACCCCTCAAGACTTCGCGCAAGTGGCGGCGTTCATCGTGTCCCCTTCGCCCGACTGGCTCATGAAGCAGCTGCAGTTGTGGTCGATATCCCTCTGGCTGAGCTACGCGATCGAATCCCGTCAACCATCCCGGGCCGAACTGCGAGCGTTGCTTGAAAAGGTCGAGAGCTCTGCGCAACTTTTGATCAAAGCCCTCAGCCACTCCGCTCTTGTCGAATTTCTATACACGGAAACTGAACGACCACGTCTCGCGCCAGGCGATTTCTTGGCTGTCCTTGGCGCCTTAAGCAGAAGCGCAAACGCTCTGTTACATTC
>JAKALI010000149.1 GCA_021813195.1 Pseudomonadota bacterium | reverse complement strand
TCGAGACTGAAGTGCGTGAGGATCGATTCCTCGTTCTGGGACCTCAGGGCGATCTGAGGCTGCCGAATTTCCTGATGCCGCCGCTGATGTCCAACCACGGCAACTATATCGTGAGCCTCGGCGCCTTGACACGCTGGCTCGGTGAACAGGCTGTCGAATTGGGGGTCGAGATCTATCCCGGTTTCGCTGCGGCCGAGGTGCTCTACGATGACGACGGCGCCGTTCGAGGGGTTGCGACGGGCGATATGGGCGTTGGTCGCGACGGACGACCGAAGGACAGCTTCGTGCGCGGCATGGAGCTGTTGGGCTCCTATACTTTGATTGCTGAGGGTGCGCGCGGCTCACTCGCCAAGCAGCTGATTTCGCATTTCGACCTCGCCGCCGGTGCCGAGCCGCCCAAATTCGGCATCGGCCTCAAAGAACTCTGGCAAGTCGCGCCAGACCGCCACGAACCGGGCCTCGTGCAGCACTCCTTCGGATGGCCGCTCAACAATCGCACCGGCGGCGGATCGTTTCTCTATCATTACGGAGACAACCTCGTTTCGGTCGGTTTCGTCGTCCATCTCAACTACGAAAACCCGTATTTGTCGCCTTACGACGAATTTCAGCGCTTCAAGACGCATCCCGCGATCCGCGAGACGTTCGAGGGCGGCCGGCGGATCGCCTACGGTGCGCGCGCGATCACCGAGGGTGGCTGGCAGTCCCTGCCGCGGCTCGTCTTTCCGGGCGGCGCGCTCTTGGGATGTGCGGCGGGCATGGTCAACGTGCCACGTATCAAAGGCTCACACAATGCGATGCTGTCCGGCATAGCGGCTGCAGAGGCCATCACCGAAGCATTGGCAGCTGGTCGACGGCATGACGTACTCGAGGCCTACGAGACGAGCGTGCGCGAGGGTGAGATCGGGCGTGATCTGAAACGCGTGCGCAACGTGAAGCCGATGTGGTCGCGATTGGGCACTGTCTTCGGTGTCGGCCTTGGCGGCATCGACATGTGGGCACGCACCCTGTTTGGCGGCTGGTCGCCGTTGGGCACCTGGGGACATCAGAAGGCCGACGACGCCTCACTGATCCCTGCCGCCCAAGCAGAGCCCATCGCTTACCCCAAACCTGACGGCGTGCTCACGTTCGACAAGTTGACCAACGTCGCATTCTCCGGCACCAACCATGAGGAGGATCAGCCCGTCCACTTGCGGCTTGCCGATCCAACATTGCCAATTCGTGTTAATTTGCCGACGTGGGCCGAGCCGGCGCAGCGCTACTGCCCGGCTGGCGTTTACGAGATCGTAACCGACGACCGGGGCGAAGCGCGCTTCCAAATCAACGCCCAAAATTGCGTCCACTGCAAAACCTGCGACATCAAGGACCCCAGCCGCAACATCACGTGGGTTTGCCCCGAAGGCGGCGGAGGACCCAATTATGCAGGAATGTGAATGAAACGAACCTTGGAAGCCCACGCGACATCTGCCCGTCGAGCCAACCCGGGCGGCGCAAGTTCTCGGTCGTCCCTGGTGCAAGAAAAGCCGAACAATCAGCCACCTTGCAATCTACGAAGCGAAGCTGTGCAGTCCAAGGTAGCCGCGGCTCCGCGACGCCAGACCGTGCCCGGCTGAAATGCGAAGACTGCAATATTTTGCGTGGCCAAAAGTGAGACCGGACGCCGGGTTGTGGCCGCAATTTATAAGCACCGTCGCCGATCGGAGGGCCTTGTCGCCCAACAGACTCGAACAGGGCCATCGCCGGGCGCGTTGAGACGAAGATAACCTGCCATGGATAAGATTTCAGGAGCAAAAGTCGCACCGGGCCCGAAAGCCGTGTCGCCAAAGGCCGCGCGACTGCGCTAAAGTATTACCGCGATGACCTTCGGGAAGCGTTCGCCCGTCACGCATTCCCTATCGAGGCCGCTGCGATCCGTTCGAAGACCCGGCCAACGACGGCGCCGTCGAAGCTGCTCATGAAGAGCCAACTGGGAAATAGGTCCATGCGAGCATCGAGAGCCGTTCAGTTAGTGCTCCCCTGGATGACTCTGGCCGCTCTCACGCCCTCATTCCCCAATCCCGCCGCGGCTGAACGGAATGAACCGCCATCTCTGAGTGGGTCGCTGTCGGGCAGCTATCTTGCCGGGCGCTTCGCGCGGAGCTTGAACGACGTCAGCGGTGCTGCGAGTTTTTATGGTACTGCACTCACGCTCGACCCCGGCAGCGACATGCTGATCGAGCAGGCCTTCGTCATGGAGGCTTCGCGCGGGGCATGGCCGGAAGCACTACGGCTTGCGCAGGATCTGATTGCGATCGATCCCGATCACCGAATGGCGCGCCTGTGCCTGGGAATCGCGGCGTTCAAATCAGCACAGTGGGCGCAGGCAGAGGAGCATTTTAAGCGGGCCTCTACGGGTCCCATCGGTGAACTCACGGGCGCCTTGGCAATGGCATGGGTCAAGCTCGCCCAGGATCAACCCACCGCCGCGTTGAGCCAACTGGTGGTCCCCAAGCAAGCCGAATGGGCTCAATTCTATTTGCGTTATCACCGTGCCCTGGTCGCCGATGCTGCAGGACGCACCGCAGAAGCGCGCAGCAGCTTCCAGCGCGTCTTCAAACAAGACGGACGAACGCTGCGTACGGCCCTTGCCTACGCACGCAGCTTGGCTCACGCGGGCGATGTACGCGCGGCCCGTGCCATTCTCAAGGAACACCTCGAGTCCAGTCAGGGCGACGGACATCCCCTCGCCCGCGCGCTGCTGCGGGAGTTGCAACTGGGCTCCCAACTCCCACTCCTCGTCGCCACGCCGGGCGAAGGTCTTTCCGAGGTCTTTTACGGTCTGGGCGAGTCCCTCATTGGGGAGGGCGCCGTCGGCGTCGGCATTCTATATTTGCAGCTTGCCTTATTCGTCACACCCGAACATCCTTTCGCACTCGCAGCGTTGGCGAACGCGTATGAAACAAACCGTCTCTACGCCGAGGCGATCGAGGTCTACGACCGCATACCGAAGGGCTCCCCTCTCGAGCCGGCCATCGAGATCCGCAAAGCTTTCAACCTCAATTCTCTCGACAGGGTCGACGAAGCCCGCGCCACGCTTAAGCGTCTGATTGACGGTGATCCCGCTGTGGCAGCGTCTTCGAGCGAACAAACGACCGATTATCAGCGGCCGGTTCCCGATCTCGGCGGACAGACATTGCAAATCGGATCGAAAGGCGATGTGATCCGTGACCTGCAGGGCGCTTTGGCCGAACTTGGCTACGACATTGGTGGCGCCGTCGACGGCGTCTTCGGCGAAGCCACACGCCGTGCCGTGATGCAGTTCCAGACGGCGACGCGTCTCACCGCCGATGGTATTGTCAGCCAGGAGACGATCCAAGCCATCGTGGAGCGTGCCAACGCAAATGGTCCGCAACCGCTTGCCACGCTGTCCGGACCCGGACTCGATCCTTCGGAGCGTCTTCAGGCGCTCGACGCTCTGGGCAACATCCTGCGTTCGCGCAAGCTGTACGCCGAAGCCATCGAGGTCTACGATCACGCAATCGAAATGATCAAGAAGCCCGAGCGGCGGCATTGGGTATACTTCTATGCGCGCGGCACGTCTTATGAGCGCATGAAAAACTGGCCGCCGGCGGAGCGCGATCTCAAGAAGGCGCTCGAGCTCTACCCCGATCAGCCGCTTACGCTCAATTATCTCGGCTATTCGTGGATCGATCAGGGGGTGAACCTGGACCAAGGGATGACCTTGATCGAACGCGCCGTGGCTTTGAAGCCGGACGATGGCTACATCGTCGATAGTCTGGGATGGGCGCATTACAAGCGCGGCAATTACAAGGAGGCTGTGCGCTATCTGGAGCGCGCAGTCGAGTTGCGCCCCGACGATCCCGTTCTCAACGATCACCTCGGGGATGCGCTCTGGCGCGTGGGCCGAGAGCGCGAAGCGCGATTCCAGTGGGAGCAATCGCTAACCTTGAACCCGGAACCCGAGGACGAAGCCAAAACTCGCCAGAAATTGCGCGAAGGGCTCTTGACGCTCGAAAAGGAGACCCGCGCGGCGGTCAACGAAAGTGCCTCTGGTCCGACAGCTGTAGAGACCGCGCCTTCACCGTGACGCCCGCTTCAGGCATGCTTATTGGGTGCCTTGTGGTCGCGTATGGCGGCCAGTCACGACAGATCGAGACACGCAGATCAAGACACGCCCATCTTGTCAGGGCACACCTCTCATCACGTTTCGAATCCGATGCCGACCTACCGGGACCTTGCTCGCGCGAAAGTCAATCTCACCCTGACGGTCCACGGCCGGCGAAGTGATGGCTATCATCATCTCTCAAGCCTCGTCGCCTTCGCGGATATCGGTGACCACATCACTCTGGACACCGACGCCGCGCCGGGCCTGCGAACCATCGGCGAGCAGGCGGGCGCCATTACAGGCGCGAACATCCTCCACACCACGCTGGACCTCCTGGCACGGACAGCCCCATCCTTGCGGCTCGGTTGCGTCACACTCGACAAGTGCCTGCCCGTTGCCGCGGGCATCGGCGGTGGTTCATCAGATTGCGCCGCGCTCTTGCGGCTCGTGCGCACCGCCAATCCAGATCAGACCAGCACCATCGATTGGAGAGGATTGGCTTGTCAACTGGGCGCTGACGTTCCGGTATGCCTGTATAATCGGTCGTGCTGGATGACTGGAACGGGCGCGCGGCTGCATGATCTGGCAAATCCCCTACCGGCGCTTGATGCCGTACTGGTCAACCCGATGACCGCGGTGCCCGCCGACAAGACAACGCGCGTGTTCGCGCTTTTGAATGCACCTGCGCTCCGAGAAGGATCTGAGGACGCACCAGTTGCTCTTGCCGGCTACCGAGACCGGGATGACTTATTGGAGTTGATGCGTCGCTTGGGCAACGATCTCGAAGCGCCCGCGTGTGCCGCCGTGCCGCAAATCATGAATGTGTTCGATGTGCTCGAAACGCTCGACGGGGTGCAGGTGATCCAACTCTCTGGCGCGGGGCCCACCTGTTTTGCGATTTTCGCCGGACGCGAAGCAGCGCACGAGGCCGCGCGCCGCGTCGCCGCCGAACATCCGGACTGGTGGGTGCGCGCCACGACGCTTTCGTAATCGCGTCTCAATGGGCACGCGCGATCGAAAACCCGATCACATCAAGCAGCGCCGATTTCTTCTTGCCGTCGGGAAAGATCGCCAATGCATCGCGCGCGATGGCACCGTAGGAGCGCGCCCGTTCCAGGGTCGCCTCAATGGCCTTGTGCTTGCGCATGAGAGCGATGGCCTGCTCCAGATCGCTTTCCGTGACCTCGCCTTCAACGATCGTGCGGTTCCAGAACGCCCGCTCGGCGTCATTACCCCGGCGGAAGGACAGAATGAGCGGCAGAGTAATCTTTCCTTCGCGAAAATCGTCACCCACCGACTTGCCGAGTCTTCGGCTGTCGCCAGAGTAGTCGAGCGCGTCGTCGACAAGTTGGAAGGCGAGGCCGAGATTACGTCCATATGAGCGCAGAGCCGACTGTTCTTCCGCCGGGCGACCGGCGAGTGCACCGCCTACCTCGGCCGCGGCCAGAAACAGGGCCGCGGTTTTGGCGTTGATGATGGCGAGATACTCGTCTTCCGTCGTCGCCATATTTTGCGCGGCGGCCAATTGCATCACCTCGCCCTCGGCGATGACCGCGGCTGCGTTGGAGAGGATGCGCAGCACTGGCAGTGAACCCACCTCCACGAGCATACGGAATGCCTGGCCGAGCAGAAAGTCGCCGACGAGAACACTCGCCTGATTACCCCAAATGAGGCGCGCGGTCTTGCGGCCCCGGCGCGCGTCGCTCTCATCGACGACATCGTCGTGCAAGAGCGTTGCCGTATGCATGAACTCGATCGCCGAGGCGGTCCGAATGTGACCTGTCCCCTCGTAGCCGCACAATTTCGCGGAAGCCAGCGCGAGCATCGGGCGCAAGCGTTTGCCGCCCGACGCAATGAGATGATGCGCCAGTTCGGGAATGAGCTCGACTTCGGACACCGCCTTGTCGAGGATGATCCGATTGATGGCCTCCATGTCCTCCGACACAAGGTCCATCAATGGTTTCAATCCGTCGTCGGCGGGCCGCTGGTCATCGAATGGGACTACGACACCCAAATTTACGTCCTCTCGCTCGTTGGCACTACATGCTATATCCGCCAGGAGCGGATTGGATTGTCCGGCACTTTGCCGCATGGCACAGCCGCTGATACACAAACCGAAGAAAGTGCGGCGATGCACGAGCTTGTGCGCACCAACGACCCCGTCCTCCTCAGCTACATCGAGAGCCTGCTTGCGGCAGATGGCATCAGCGTGGCCATCTTCGACACGAGCATGAGTGTTCTGGAAGGTTCCCTTGGTATTCTGCCGCGGCGCATCATGGTTGCAGAGCCCGATCGTTACGCAAGTGAGCGTATCCTCACTTTGGCTGGGCTCGCAAGTTGGATTAGGTCGCCGGCATGATTCACGACGATGCGAGTGCAGCAGATGCGCCTGGGGCGACCACCGAAGACGCATTCTTGGGCGGCGCGTTGCGCCTGCTGCAGCCGCGCAGTGGCTATCGGGCCGGCCTCGACGCCGTGCTGCTGGCGGCCTCCGTTCCCGACCCCTGCCGATCGGAGATGAATACCATCGATCTGGGCGCCGGCGTCGGTACGGCCGGACTGTGCCTCGCTGCCCGGCTGACGAATATCAGAGTTACTCTTCTCGAGCGCGAACCGTTTTTGCATGAACTCGCCGTACGCAACATCGCGCGTAACGACCTGCAGAACCGGGTCTTGGCTCTCAACGGCGATGTCGCAGATGCGGGACGTGCGACCGGTCACGCGCGGATCCTCCCGGACAGTTTTGATTACATCCTGGCCAATCCGCCATTCTGGCAGACCGGACGTGGCACCCCATCCCCCAATCCGCTCAAATCAAACGCCCACACCATGGAGCCCGGAATGTTGGACACATGGGCCCGCACGAGCGCGCGCTTGGCATCCCCCAACGGGCGCGTCACGTTTATCCATCACGCGAGTGCGCTAACCGAGCTCATCCGCGTCCTTGAGGATCGGTTCGGTGCGCTCCACATCCTGCCGATCCATGCTCGCGCCGCACAAGCCGCAATTCGCGTCCTCGTCTCCGGAACAAAGGGTAGCCGCGAGCCTGCCAAACTCCTGCCTGGACTTGTGCTCCAGACCGAAGACGGCAGATTCACGCCCCAAGTTGAGGCCATCTTGCGCCATGGCGAACCCTTGCGCCTCGATGCCGCCAGCTGCTGATTGAGAAAGGACACGCTTCCACAATGTGGCCGTTCACACGCACACCCGTCGTCCCCGTGGTTCGCCTTAGCGGCGCCATCGGCATGGTTACGCCCTTGCGGCCGGGTCTGTCTTTGGCGACTCTGGCTGAGCCGCTGCAAAAAGCGTTCGAAATCTCAAAGACTCCTTCTGTTGCTCTAATAATCAACTCGCCAGGCGGATCAGCCGTCCAATCTGCCCTCATTCTGAAACGCATCCGGCAACTTGCCGAGGAGCACACGAAGCGTGTCTACGTCTTTTGCGAGGATGTCGCGGCCTCTGGCGGTTATTACATTGCCCTCGCAGGCGATGAGATTTATGCTGAGCCTTCGTCAATCGTGGGATCGATCGGCGTTATTTCCTCAGGCTTCGGACTCCAAAGGGCGATCGAGAAGCTTGGCATCGAGCGGCGCGTCTACACAGCGGGCCGTTCGAAAAATCTCCTCGATCCGTTCCTACCGGAAAAGGCTGAAGACGTCGCCCGTCTCGCCGATTTGCAACGCGAAGCCCACGACGTGTTCATCGGCGCGGTGAAAGACCGGCGCGCAGGCCGCCTGAAAGGTCCGGATGAGGAACTCTTCTCGGGTGCCTTCTGGAGTGGGACGCGCGCTCTGGAGTTCGGGCTGATCGACGGTTTGACGGACGTTCGCACGCGCATGCGCGAAGTCCATGGCGATAACGTGCGCCTCAAAGTCGTGCCGATCGAACGCGGCGGGCTTCTCTCACGATTGCGTCGTTCGCCTGCCGTCGAGACCTACTCGCGGCTGGCGGAGCACGGCCGCCTTGCTTTGGCCGATGATCTGGTATCAGCTATCGAAACACGCGCCTTGTGGGCGCGGTTTGGATTATAAGACGCGTTCTCAATTTTAGGAGGGCCACATGCCCCCAGCCCTTGCCGCTCTTCTCGCCGCTGCCGGGTTCATCGCGGCCGCACGGCTCTTTGCCAAGGCCATTGACGCCCAGATGGAAGCGGTGCGGCGCGCCGAGGAGGAATTCGCGAGGCGCGAAACGCAGCAAAACAGTAAGGTCACGCCCGAGCCCAAGAATCTCGGTCATCTGGAGTGGGACGAAGCGGCCGGCGTCTATCGTCCAGGCCCACCGCGGACGCTTTGAGCCGGCGAATTGAATGCCATTATCGCGCGTGGCGACTCCCCCGCGGGGAGTCGCCACGCGCGTTCGCATGAGACCGGCGGCGGATCAATCGTCTTGGACTTCGAACGTCACCTTGCAATTGACGCGATAGGTCTGGATTTTACCCTTGTTGTCGGTTGTCGCCGAAAAAT
>JAKALI010000148.1 GCA_021813195.1 Pseudomonadota bacterium | reverse complement strand
AGGAAGCCACGGCCCTTAATGCTGCGGCTGATGCGCTGGGGCAGCCAAAGGTCCACGCCGCGGCCAACGCCGCCCTGCTTGCTCGCGAAGGTCAGCCTCTTGATGAATTCATGTTCGACCGCTCAATCAACCCTGGCAATTTGCGCATTGTGCGTGAGATCATCGACGGCGGTCAGACGGGCGACATCGATATCGCCTCGTTCCGCGGCAATCAGAACGAGTACACCATCACTGATCTCGGCAATGGTGTTTGGCGCGTGGCGCACACCAACCCAGCCGATGACCAGATCGACGATGGGATCGATATTGTGCGCAACTTCGAACTGCTGAAGTTTGCCGACGGCATCGTCAATATCGGCAGCGTTCCCAACAACACCGCCACGGGCAACCTGGAAATCGAATTTCTCACCGATAACTTCGCTCCAGGTGTCATCAACATCGGTGACGTCATCCGCGTGCGCGCCAATCCCGATGGAACCCCCGCCGGCATCACCGATCCCGACGGCGTGCCGAACATCAGCGCCTTCACGTTCACCTGGCAAATTGCCGAGGTCGACGAAAACACTGGCGCGCTCGGCCCCTGGCAAACCCTGCTCGATCCCGTCACAGAGCTTCCTGTCACAGGTCGCACTCTGACGATCCTGCCGGAATTTGAAATCGACGGTCACGTCATTCGCGCGATCGGCTCCTTCCGCGACGGCAACGGCTTCCCGGAGTTCGTCATGTCCAACGCCACCGATGCGGTGGTGGGTAATGCGCCGATCGTTCCCGATCCGGCCTTCCAGAACGAGGTCGATGAAGACACCGCCATCACCGTCACGGCGGCCCAATTGCTGAGCAATGCCGTCGATCCCAACGGCGATGCCATGTTCATCACCGACATCGCCGTGCGTCTGCGCGACGGCCGCCCCTTCCCCGGCGAAATCACCGAGATCGTGCGCGATGCCAATGGGTTCATTCAATCCGTGACCTTTACACCGGCGCCAAACTTCAACGGGGGTGTGATTTTCGAGTTCGACATTACCGACGGCGTGAATGTGACTCCCGGTGCGGAATGGGTGCTCGATGTGCTCCCTGTCAATGATGCACCCGTGCCGCAGCCCTTGCCCTTCGGGACAGCACTCGCTGGAGCCGGGGCTACTGTCACCTTCTCGACAGTTGAAATATTCGGCCCCATGCCAACGGACGCCAACGGCCGTCCCATCGACGTCGACGGCGATCGCGTGACGATTGTGCCCGGGTCCGTTGTGCTCGCCAACCCGGCACAAGGTACTCTCACCGATAACGGCGATGGCACGTTCACATTCGTGGCCAACGGCGGCTTCAACGGCGTCGTGACGGTCAACTTCACACTAACTGATGCGATCGTGGACGTCGTCGGTGCCTCCACCATCATACTCCAGAATGCCGCGCCATCCGGCGCACCCGCTTTGAGCGATGCGACGCCCACCGAAACCCAGGCCGTCGCGGCCATCACGACCGGGATTACTGATCCCAACGGTATTGCGAGCCCATTCTCCTTCCAGTGGCAGCAATCGGCCACGGCAACGGGCCCGTTCACCAACATCACCGGCGCTACCGGACCAACATTCACCCCCGCTCAAGCTCAAGTCGGTCAATTCTTGCGCGTTCAGGTGAGCTACACGGACGGCGGCGGAACAGTGGAAACGCTGACCTCAACGGCTTCGCTCCGCCCGATCGGTGATTTCTTCAACGGCACGGCGGCGGCCAATGTGTTCAACGGCACCGCCGGTGACGACATCGCCAATGGTCAGGGCGGCAACGACACGCTCAACGGCAATGACGGCGACGACATTCTTAATGGCGGTACCGGCAACGACATCGTGAATGGCGGTGCTGGCAACGACACGATCATCTACGATGTTGGCGCAGCGGGTGGCGGCCGCGACATCGTCGATGGTGGCGCCGGCACAGATACATTCATTCTGAACGGTAACGCGACAGCGGAAACCTTCCGCGTCTACGCACGTGCCAGCTGGCTTGCGCTGGCCGGCAACACGGCCGGGCAACTCAATGCTGGAACCGAGATCGTCATCACGCGCAACGGAACGAATAATGCGTCCGTAATCGCAGAATTGCGCGGCATTGAGGAAATCCTCATCAACACCGGTGCCGGCAACGACACGGTGCTGGCTATCGGCAACTTCTCACCGACCAGCCTGAGCTTCAACACGATCTACGTGAATGGCGGTGAAGATAACGACACGCTGGATATTACCGGTCTGCAATCACCCCACCGCGTTGTGTTCACGTCGAACGGCGGCAACGATCGCGTCATCGGCGCGCTGAGGCCCCAGGATATCATCAGCTTCGGCGAAGATGTCGACCCGTCACAGATCACCGAGCTCATCAACTCGGATGGCACGAAGAAGTTGGTCTACGGGACAAGCTCAGTGCATCTGGAAGGTGTCCCCAAAGCTGAGCCGCCAAAGGTCGACCCACCAAAGCCCGACTCGATCGTGCTCAAAGGAACCGCGCGCAGCGATACCCTAAACGGCGGCGACGGTGACGACACGTTGCACGGCGGTCGCGGCAACGACGTTCTCAACGGACTCAAGGGACATGACAAGCTCTACGGTGGAGATGGCAACGATACGTTGCTGGGGGGCGATGGGAACGATTACCTCGACGGCGGCAAAGGCAATGACAGGCTGGTTGGCGGCAAGGGTAACGACACCTTCGATGTGTCCCGAGGTAACGACACAATAGTTCTGACGCGGGGCTTTGGTAATGACGTCGCCATCGGCTTCGATGCCAACAAACGCGCAGGACAGGATCTCATCGACATCCGCGACTTCGGCATCACGAAATCCAACTTCGCACATGCCGTCGAAATCAAGGATCTGGGGACCGATACCCTCGTCACCATCAAAGGCGCCGACGGCGGCACGTTGCTGCTTAAGGGTGTCGACGGCGTCGGGCCCAACGTCATCACGATGGAGGATTTCCTGCTCAGCTGAGCCGCAGTCCTCCTCATCTTAGCGGCCGTCGCGGATGATCGTGTCCCAATGTCCGGGTACACCATCATCTCGCGGCGGACGAGATGCCGGCCTTGGTGCGGGCTTCGAGGTTGCCTTCGGCGGAGGCTGGGGCGTCACCTTTGAAGGAGCTTGCACGGGCAGCGGCCGAGGGTGCGCTGCCGCTCGGCTCATGACACAATCCGCCACCCAGCGCGATACCCGCATGCGGGCCTGCACGATCCCGGCCTTGCGCGTGGTCTGCGGTCCGGGTTTGCCGGCATCGCGCACGATCGGGTTGGGAAGAACGGCAGCGAGTAACGCGGCTTCGCGCTCGCTCAGATGCGCAGCTGCTTTGCGAAAATGGTGCTGCGCGGCGGCCTCGGCTCCGAACACACCGGGCCCCCACTCTGCGATGTTCAAATAGATTTCGAGCATCCGATCCTTGGGCCATATGAGTTCGGCAAACAGTGTCAAAGGAATTTCGATTGCTTTACGCACGTAACTTTTGGAATGTGTGAGAAAGAGATTTTTCGTCACCTGCATGGAAATGGTGCTGGCGCCGCGTGGTGTCCCGCCTGCGGAACGCTCAATCGCCTCGCTCATGGCGCCCAGATCAACGCCACCGTGGCGGCAGAAATTTGCATCCTCCGCCACGACGACGGCCCGGATCAAGTTTGGCGAAATGCTTTCGAGCGGCGCCCAGCTGTGCTGGATCGTGATGCCCGTCAGCGCCTGATAGGCCATGCGCGTTGAGCCCGGCGGATCAACGAAACGATAAAGGACGATCAGGACGAGAACGATCACGACATAGCCGAGCAGGGTGATGGCGACGATCTTCAGTCCGGAGAGCACGCGGCGCTTCCAAAGAGCGCGGTGATTGTCGGCGCCGCTGTCGTCAGCCGCAGGCGCAACTGCGGAGATTTCGTAGCTGGGTCGCGGCTCGGTCGCAGGGATGGGATCTTCTTTCAGGGCTAGCCCTGCTGCGTCCCCAACTGCGCTCTCATGGGGATCACCCCTTGCGGCCGGATGGCGACCGGGAGGGTTGGGCGCGGCGAAATCCTGCTCAGGATCGGATGCACGCAAACTGTGGACAGATGCCTGACACGGGACGCCGATGTCTGCCACCGCGTCCCTGTGCGGCTGGGGTTGCGGCCCCAGAACACCCTCGATGATTCGCGCCAGGGCGGTAGCAACCAAGGCATCGCTACCAACCGGCGGCGCAGTGCCAGGATCGAGCGCCGACCTCCCAAGAGCACCGTCGTCCGCTCCGGGAGGCGTCTGCGGCCGATGCTGCAGGTTACTGCTCACGCCCGATTGATCCCTTTGCCCGCGCCGTACGCGAAGCACCGCGTTCTCGCCGCCCAGCGATGCGCTGAGCGGTGGCCCATGATAAGCGTCTCGCGACCAACCCAATCTTGGTTCATTCCTAGAGTTCCTCAAGGACCTCCACAATGATGTTTGCACAACGCCTGACCGCCGCCGCGCGGCAAACTGAACAGCGGCTGGCCGATTTGCTTGGCGAGCAGGAACTCACGGGTCCAGCCCCCGCGGCGCAAGCCCAGCGCCTCTTGGATGCCATGCGGCATGCCGTGCTGAGCGGGGGAAAACGCCTGCGACCCTACCTCGTCATCGAAAGTGCCGCGCTATTCGGTGTTGCTGCTGAGGCGGCTTCGAATGCAGCAGCGGCTGTCGAATTGATACACTGTTATTCCCTGGTCCACGACGATTTGCCCGCTATGGACAACGACGCCATGCGCCGAGGGCGGCCGACCGTCTGGCGTGCATTCGACGAGTGGACCGCGATCCTCGCCGGCGACGCGCTGCTCACGCTTGCCTTCGACGCCTTGGCACGGCCTTCGACCCACCCCGACGCCAATGTGCGGTTGGATCTCATCCAAGCCTACGCACACGCCGCGGGCGTTGCGGGGATGGTTGGCGGGCAAGCTCTCGACCTCATGGCAGACAAATTGGGCGATCCGCCTAGGCCTGACGAGGCCCACGTGCAGGCCCTGCAAAGCATGAAGACCGGGGCGCTGCTCACCGTCTCGGCGGAAGCCGGTGCCATTCTTGGCCGCGCGAGCAATTCTGAACGCTCGGCTTTGCGTCGCTTCGGCAAAGCCCTCGGCGCTGCGTTCCAAATCGCCGACGACCTCCTCGATGTCGAGGGAGATGCCGCTGTCGTCGGCAAGGCCGTGGCGAAGGACGCGGTCGCCAATAAGGCGACACTGGTTTCGCTGCTCGGCGTTGAAGGCGCGCGAGCGCGGCTGTCTGTCATCGAAAGCGAAGCCTTAGAGGCCTTGGCTTGTTTTGGTCCAGCTGCGGACGGTCTGCGCGACGCCTGCACATTCGTCGTCACGCGCCGGAATTGATCGCTGAGCTCAAGGACTGACGCAATTTACGGTCGCCACGTGAGGAAATTTGCAATCAGGCCGAGCCCGAGCGCTTGACTTTTTTCGGGGTGGAACTGTGTCCCCGCGATGTTGTCCCGCGCAACGAAAGCCGTCACCGGACCACCATAGTCCGTTACCGCAACGACGTCCGCTGCGTCGTCAGCGAGCAGATGATACGAATGAACGAAATAAGCGTGCAGCCCATCTCGCCCGGTCTTGATGCCAGATAGCAGCGGATGAGGACGCAGCACGTCGAGCGTATTCCAGCCCATGTGCGGGATTTTCAAGTGTGGGTCGGATGGCTCGATCGCACGTACTTCGCCGGCAATCCAGCCGAGCCCCTCCGTCACCTCGTGCTCGAGCCCGCGGCTTGCAAGGAGTTGCATCCCCACACAGATGCCCAAAAACGGCCGTCCGCGGACGTGGACCGCATCCTCAAGGGCTTCGATCATACCAGGGATGGCCAGGAGCCCGCGCTTGCAGTCGGCAAAGGCGCCAACCCCCGGTAAAACGACACGGTCGGCCCGACCGACCTTGAACGGATCACTTGTGACGTCGATTTCGGCGCGCGCATTGGACTCGGTGCTCGCCCGTTCGAAGGCTTTCGCGGCCGAGTGCAGGTTGCCCGACCCGTAATCGATGATGACGACGTGTTGCATCGCGCAGGTCAGGCCCCGGCGCCCTTTGACCAGCGCCACGCTCGCTGCCACGTGAAACCGCTGCGCTGCGGAAGCGGCGATATCAGGCTCGAAATCACTGGCTGTCGCTCGAGCCAATCCTCGAAAAAGCGCCGCTCGCACTCGTGCGCATTGCGGCCCGTTACCGTGCCGATCTCGCGCCAGCCGCGCCAGTGAAGCGACGCCCGCTCCAAACTCGGGCTCTCAAACCCGAAGAAGATGTTGAGCGCGGGTAGCACCAAGCCCGCCCACACCTCACCCAATTCGAACACTCCGACGAGAGAAAACAGTACGGTCGCCGCGAGCGTGTAGGCGGCGAGGCCCAGCCAATGTCCCTTGACGAGAAAGTAGATGGGGGAGAACAGCGCCGCCCCCCACGAAAACCCGTCCTTGACAAACACCAGTTCGGCGGCCCGATCGATGCGATCGGCAGCGGGAACGGGCGGCTCGTGAACCGTGTAGACCTGCACGGCGGCTTTGTCCCTGAGATGGAGAATCAGGCCGATCATACGCTAAGCGTCCCCTTTGTCGATGGCACCCGGCCGGCCTGGCGCGGGTCGAGCGCTACGGCCTGACGCAAGGCCCGGGCCAAACCTTTGAAACAGGTCTCAGCGATGTGGTGATTATTCTCACCATAAAGGTTTTCGACATGCAGCGTCAGTCCCGCGTTTTGCGCAAAGGCTTGAAACCACTCGCGGAACAGTTCCGTGTCCATTTCGCCCAACTTGTCGCGCGAGAATGCGACCTTCCACACCAGAAACGGCCGTCCCGAAACGTCGAGGGCGACGCGCGTTAGGGCTTCGTCCATGGCAAGATGAACGTCTGCGTAACGCGTTATCCCAGTTTTGTCGCCGAGCGCTTTGGCGATCGCCTGTCCTAAGACGATGCCGCTGTCCTCCACGGTGTGGTGGAAATCGACGTGCAGATCGCCCTTGGCCTTGAGGCGGATATCCATCAGGCTGTGGCGCGCCAATTGCTCGAGCATATGGTCGAGAAAGCCAATGCCCGTCTCGATCGCGAAGGCCCCCGTTCCGTCGAGATCGACACCGGCAGTGATTTGAGTTTCCTTTGTCGTGCGCTCGATCGTGGCCTGCCGCTTCAAGGTCGCCTCATACATAGCTTGCGAACCGCAACGCCCGGACGGATCTAAAACCGGCGTTTCACCCGTTGCCTCTAGCAGCCTTCTCGACGTCGTTCCAGCGCCGCCCCAAGATTCTCTCGTTCTTGATTTACATCGCAGGCAAGCCTAGATCACCGCCAATGAACACGAATGCCATTCCATCGAGCTCGCCAGCCTGGCACGGCACGACCATCCTCACGGTCCGGAAGGCTGGTCAGGTCGTCATCGCCGGAGATGGCCAGGTCAGTCTCGGCCAGACCGTCATCAAATCCAATGCCAAAAAGGTCCGCAAACTCGGGCGCGGCGATGTCATAGGCGGGTTTGCGGGCGCCACGGCCGACGCCTTCACCCTCTTCGAACGTCTCGAAGCCAAACTTGAAATGTTCCCGGGACAGCTGACGCGCGCCGCCGTGGAACTCGCCAAGGACTGGCGCACGGATCGGTTCTTGCGCCGGCTGGAAGCCATGATGCTGGTTGCCGACAAAGATGTCTCCCTCGTGCTCACGGGAACCGGCGACGTGCTAGAGCCCGAGCAGCACGTGATGGGCATCGGCTCGGGCGGCATGTATGCCTTGGCGGCGGCCCGCGCACTGCTCGACCAACCGGTGTCCGCCGAAGAAATCGCCCGCCGCGCCATGGGTATTGCCGCAGAGATCTGCGTTTATACGAACACCGCACTCGTGATTGAGGCGCTGCCGTCCTCCAAGTGAGTTCTGCCATATGACCAATTTTTCCCCGCGCGAGATCGTCTCCGAGCTCGACCGCTACATCGTCGGCCAGGCCGACGCCAAGCGCGCCGTCGCGATTGCACTGCGTAATCGCTGGCGCCGTCAGCAACTGACCGGAGATTTGCGTGAAGAAGTCCTGCCCAAGAATATTTTAATGATCGGCCCCACCGGCGTTGGAAAAACGGAGATTTCCCGGCGACTTGCACGACTGGCCGGAGCACCGTTCCTCAAGGTCGAGGCGACCAAATTCACCGAGGTCGGTTACGTCGGACGTGATGTCGACAGTATCATCCGCGACCTTGTCGAAGTTGGCCTTGCACTCGTCAAGGAGGTGCGGCGCAAGGAGGTGCTGGCCCGCGCCGAGAAAAACGCCGAAGAACGCGTGCTCGATGCGCTCGTCAGCAGTTCGGCCTCACCCGCCACGCGCGACAGCTTCCGCCGGCGGCTGCGTGCGGGTGAATTCAATGACAAGGAAATCGAGCTCATGGTCGCCGAAACGGGCGGCGGCATTCCAATGTTCGAGTTGCCCGGCATGAGCGGCGGAATGGGCGGCGCCATCAATCTCGGTGAAATGTTACAGAAGGCCATGGGACGCCGCATGAAACCACGCCGCATGACGGTGGCCGATAGTTACGACGTGCTGATTTCGGAAGAAAGCGACAAGCTGATCGACTCTGAGAGCTTGGCGGCCGAA
>JAKALI010000147.1 GCA_021813195.1 Pseudomonadota bacterium | reverse complement strand
TTAGAGGCGGTTCAGGGCGGGAAATGTAAAATGGCGGAGAGAGTGGGATTCGAACCCACGGTAGGCTTTCACCTACACACGCGTTCCAGGCGTGCGCCTTAAACCACTCGGCCACCTCTCCGCGACGTCCCGACTTGGGAGCGGCGCACTATACTCAAGTGCGTTCGGATCGCAACACACCGTCCCCGCACCTTTGGACACACCCTGCGGCCCTGGATCGGCGAGGTAAAATTCCCAGAACTTACCCATCGAAGGTGCCGAACGGAGCGGGGTGCTTTTATCTGGCGACCCCGCTTGCGGCCGGCACGCCAGATGGGCAAGCTGAACGCTGCGGCCGCTGGCTTCGATCAAACCGGCCCTGCGACCTCTAACCTCGATTGCTGAGCGATGACCACCCTGAGATTTCTTGCCGCCGTTTTCGCGCTCGTCGCGCTGCTCGCACTGGTGGTCGACATTACGCCGGCGCTCACGGGCCAGGAGGTTCTCAAGACCCGCAGCGTTCTGGAGCATTGGCAGGCCATGGCACCCAAGACTTTGATCAGCGTGCAGAAGAGCCTCCCGCAGATCGTGTGGTCGGCGATCGAACGTTCGGCGCTAGCGATGCCGGCCTTCCTCGCCTTTGGCTTACTTGCTCTAATCAGCGGCTATTTGGGGCGCCGCCGACGCCGCGTGCGGATTTACGTCAACTGAAAGCGCCGTGCATAGAGCGCGGTCCTCAAAGCATCGACGCAGTCTGGCCGATCGGCACACCAGAAGCGAAGTCCTCCACGATCCCGATCGCCATGAGCACCAGGAAAACACCAATCACCACGAGCAAAAACGTGCTATGGGCGTGATTGAGCCGCTCGATCTCCTTGGGATCGACGATGTCGCTCTCGCTCGGGTCAGCCCGCAAGCCCAGGATCTTGCGGTGAACCGATCGGCGCACGTGGCCGCGGTCAATGAGCGGCAAGCGCGCGCGTTGGGCAATGTGTCGGGCGATCTCCGGATAGGGCAGAACCGGATCGCTATCAGCCTCGGCAACGTAGCCCAGCGGAATGACCGTGCCATCCTTCAAAATGACGCGCGCACCCTTCATGAGCACCGGAGCGAACCAGCCACCGTAGATTTCGCGCCGCGTTTCGATGGTGTGCACCTGATCATAGGGGAACTCGTAGTGACGATAGCGCAGCATCGGGGTTGGCCCGCGCCCCATCGGCAGCGTCATGCGCACCTTCTCACGGCCCAGATGGACTTGCGCACGGATCGAAAAGATGAGTTCAACCACGATGATGAACATGACGGCCGCAAATACGGCGGCCAAGATCAAGATGCCCCAGTTGTTCCAGAGCAGGTCGTTTGCTGCACGCATACCAATCATCATCGGCAAACTGGCAAAAAATGGCAACAGCAACAGAAAGACCGCCGAAAATGCAAAGATGCGAAAGAAACCCGCGCCATAATGGATCGCCGTTTCATCCGCGTTGGGGGCGGGTGTGTCACGCACGGGTGCCGGCTCTTGAGCGACAGAATGACCAGCTGTGGGAGCGTTGTCGGAAGCCCCGGAAGTCAAAGGCGAAGAAGTCGCGGCCATAGCCAGATTTGCCCTTTTTGAGCCCACACCTCATCCCGCGTGGCGACCGATCCTAGATGCTCCTCACGGCAAATTGAAGCATGATGCGCAACAACCCAAAAAACTGCGACAGCTCGGCGTCGTAAGCTAACGTAGCAGACCAGCTCGTTGACGGAGCCCACCGATGCCGTTCTCCGACGTCAAGACCAGGATGCCGACGCCCGATCAGGCGTTGCCTGGACGCCCGCAGCCGATCCCAACGGCGGTCTCCCACTACGTCCTGCACCGCCCATTAAAAGGTCCGTATCCCGAAGGCAGCGCCCAGGCGCTGTTCGGCATGGGCTGCTTCTGGGGGGCGGAGCGGCGATTCTGGCAGCTCGGAAGCGGCATCGTCGTAACGGGCGTCGGCTATGCTGGCGGGCTCACGCCCAACCCAACCTATGAAGAGGTGTGCTCGGGCCGCACGGGACATAATGAGGTTGTGCTCGTCGTCTTCGATCCGCAGGTCCTCTCATACGATCGTCTCCTGTGCACGTTCTGGGAAGCTCATGACCCAACACAGGGGTTTCGTCAGGGTAATGATATCGGCACCCAGTATCGCTCCGGAATCTATACGTTCAACGATGCGCAATACGCGCAGGCGATTGCATCGCGTGATCTGTTCCAGGCCGGCCTTACGGCTGCCGGATATGGACGGATTACGACAGAAATTCTGCCAGCCCCCGCCTTCTACTTCGCCGAGGCTTACCATCAACAATACTTGGCGAAGGTCCCACATGGTTATTGCGGGCTCCGGGGAACAGGCGTTCGCTGTGCGCTCCCTGCAGACCCCGACGCCGACCAGAGCGGCACTGATGATGCTATCGCAAAGCGCGCCTGACATGCGACGGCGCGCGGTGGCGAGGTCATGGATCAACGCGGATCGAGCACCCAGAGGTACTTTTTCGCATCGTGCAGGCGGCCGGCGGCCGAAGATCCGCAGCACGCTCAGTTCGAACGGGCTTGTGGCTTGGGGGCATCCAATACCCCGTTATCGCCTGCCGTTCCTGTCGCCAAGTTCTTGGCATCGGGTTGAGAGGCGGTCTCACCACTCTCCAACACCGTGCGGCAATCTGCAGGTAAATCCGCCAGTGTAAGCGGCGGTTTGGGCGGCGGGGGCTTCACCGGCACGGTGGGTTTGGGCGGCGGCGGTGCCGTCAGCAGCTTATACCAGTCGTCGAGTTCCTTGCCGCAACCGTCATCACTCGGCGGTGGTGCCTGACGCACACACCCGACGGACTCCGCGGGACACCCCATGCGAATATGAAAATGATAGTAGTGACCCCAAATCGGACGCACCTTATTTAGCCAGGATCGATCGGACCCTGCCGCCTCACACAGAGCCTTCTTGATCGCCGGGTGAACCAGCACGCGTTCCACTTCCTGATACGATGCGACGCGACGAATGATCTTGACCTGTCCCTCGCCCCAAACCTTGGGATTGACCGATAAATTGTCTGCGGCCAGCATCGAGGTGGCGGAGAGATTTTCGCGCTCGCTCTTGGTCAGGCGACGCGCGGGCATGGGTGTGAACCAGACATCCGCGTCGAGGCCCAGTTGGTGGCTCGAGTGACCGGTGAGCATGGGACCGCCGCGCGGCTGTGAGATGTCGCCGATGAGAAGTCCAGGCCACCCATCCTTTTCTTGGACTTCCTTGGCGAAGCGCTCCAGCAAAGAGATGAGTTGCGGGTGACCCCAGTTCCGATTGCGCGATAAGCGCATGGCTTGCCACGCTGGCCCGTCAATGGCGAGCGCTTGTGCGCCAGCGAGGCAGCCTTTCGCGTAGCCGCCGATGGCGCGTGCTGCGAGCGGACTAGGTGTGGTGGCGGCGCCAAAGAGAGTCTTCGCTGGGATGGCTGGCGGCGTCTTCATGCTGGCGCCGGGCTTCGCATCAGCAGGCGCGCCCGAGCCGGTCGGTTGGGACGTTGCCCCAGCCGCATCTTCATTGATCGATGGCTCGTCTGCCGGACGTTCAACGGCGTCGCGCGATGCGCGCTCGGCAGCCGCTGCCGCCGCCCGGCTCGCCGCCCCTTGCCAGCCCGCAAGCCCCTCTTCGGCGTTCACGACCCATGAATGACTTGCCATCGCCGCGACAACCAGGCCGGCAAGTTGAAGTGTGCGCATTCCTGCCATGGTCCCCCTAACAGATCAGACCATGTTAGAAAGTGAAAGGGCAAAAATGCGACTCCGGAATAGACCGCGTGACCGGGACGCTGATCCTGCCGCAAAATCGATCGGCCATGACGTTGACATTCCTCACAACGGGAGATGAGAGAGCCCAGTCCCATCTGCTGTTGGCTCATGGTGCGGGCGCTGGAATGCGCAGTCCGTTTCTTGACGGGATCGTGCAGACCCTGGCGCATGCGGGCCTATGCGTTCATCGCTTCGAGTTTTCCTACATGCGCTCTCGTGGCGAAACCGGCAAACGTCGTCCGCCACCGCCGATCGGTCACCTCTGCGGAGAGTTCGAGGCGGCCGCGCAAACATGGCGTGGTCGCTTCAAATCCGATTGCCGCCTGCTCATTGGTGGGAAATCCATGGGGGGACGGGTCGCAACGATGGTCGCGGATCGACTTGCCAAACCACAAGGCATCAGCGGCGTCATCGTCTTCGGCTATCCGTTTCATCCCGCGCAATCGCGCGAGCGCACGCGAACCGCGCACCTGCGCGCGCTCGAAACCCCAACACTCATCGTTCAAGGCACACGCGATAAACTTGGCTCGCGTGACGAGGTTATGGAATATCCTCTCGCATCAGGTATCGAGTTCCTCTGGATTGAGGACGGCGACCACGACTTGCGGGCGCGGGCTGCGGGTGGGGCATCCCATACCGAAATGCTGAACGTGATTGCACAGCGCGTCGTCGCGTTTGCGCACACACGGCCTTCCGACATAGCCCCAAGCTGCGGTCTCAGGTCGTGAACCGTTTCCAGGTCACGGTCACGCGCGTCCCCACGGGCACACGCGGGTAGAGATCGAGCACGTCCTCGTTGTACATGCGGATGCAGCCCTTTGACGCCGCCGTGCCAATGGTCCAGGGCGCATCCGTGCCGTGAATGCGGTACATCGAGGCGCCGAGGTAGAGCGCGCGCACGCCGAGCGGATTTTGCGGGTGCCCGCCGGGAACGTAAGCGGGCAAACTCGGGTTTTCGCGGCGCATCTGAGACGTGGGTGTCCACGGCGGGTTCACGGCCTTGCGCGAGACGGTGGTGATGCCGGACCAGCGGCTTTGCTCGCGTGGTACGGCGATGGGGTAGGAGATGGCGGCGCCGCGCGCATAGACCCAGTAGAGCTTGCGGTCGCCGAACGACACGATGATCTGTCGAGGTGCAACGCTCGGCGGGAATGCGACATCTTCCCGATAGCCTCCGCCCCAAAGGAACGAGAAGAAATCCTGCGCCTGCGCACGGATCGGATGCAACGTGGTCACCGCCGCTGCGGCCACCACGACCAACACGATGTTCCGTATCGAACCGTAGAATTGCATGGACTTAGAATCCCAATGCCGAGCGGAGTATGGCGGAGAACGCCGCCGCAACGAGTCAGCGTCATAAAACTGACAAGAATAACGGCGGTCGGCAAGAAAAACCGGGACTCCGGCGCCAATTGCGCGAGGTGGCGACCCCGGCAGGATTCGAACCTGCAACCCCCAGCTTCGAAGGCTGGTGCTCTATCCGGTTGAGCTACGGGGCCAGACGCCTACCTGCCTAACACAATCCGCAACGCCATGAGGAGACCGTCTGCTCCCATTCCTGAGGATCAGGGCACGAATTCATTGTGAACGGATGCTAAACAGGCCCGGCGGTCCCGGATGAATTAGGCCCGACTCGCTTGATAGGCGACCCAGACGTTGGGCTCCTCGTACCGGCCAAGCTGACGATCAAGATCGATCTCAACGGGGACGAGCGCTCCATCCACCTCATAACGCCCGGATGCGGCGAATGACTGACGCGACCAGCTTTCCCAAAAGCCGACATGTTCTTCCACGACCATCGAGCGTGAGCAGGGTCCGACAAGTCGGCCACCAGCGGCCATATGGCTCCGCAGCCACGGATCGAAGGGCCGTCCGTTGGAGTCTGTCCACGTGATGTAGTCCTCGATCGAAACGCGCGGATGGTCTGCTTTTGCGGACGGCCGCACAGGTGCGATGAGACCATCCAATCCACGGATGGCGGCGAGAGCGACGAGCGCCTCAATCATGGTACGCGCATAGCCCTTCGCACGATGAACAACCGGAACGGAGATTGCGAGCGCTCCCAGCATGTTGGCCGGAACTCCCGGCTTGCGAGCCGCAGCTGTTTCGACCACCCAGTCCCAGCCTTCCGGCGGAAGATCATCGATGTCCGTCACACAGAGTGGCACGCAGTTGGCGACCGCCACGGGATAGCCTCGCTGCGTGTCAACAAGACAGAGCTGATAGTCCGCATAGCGGTCCAGAAGTTCCGCATAGAGCTCGTAGTGAGGCCGCGTGAAGTTCAGGTAGCCGAGTTCAGACCAAGCCGCTTGCTCAATCGCTGCGGCGGCTTTTTTGAGGTTCGGATCGTCGGCGCGGGTGCGGATTGCTAAGTGTTGCATCTCAAACAACCTTGATCTTGAATTCGAGACTCGAAATCTCCGCCCCGCTCCCGAAAAGGCGTTAAGATTTCGTTAAGGTTGATATTCTCTTAATATTACAATTTCAAGTCGTATTCTGCCGAAGCCCAAAGTAAGCCTCAGGCGCCGTCGAAGACCACTATCAATCTGTTTTTACATAACGTTCCGCAACTCATCGGGGCGGCTTCAGCCACCATGCCTAACGAAGTATTCAACTTATGCGTGTATTCCTGGGTGGGCGTTTCAGGAGTTTACCATGCCATCCCCACCCAACCTCACCATCCGGCGGGCCCATGAAAGCGATCTGCGGCGACTGATGAACCTCACAGCCGCCGGGATCACCCTTGGCGGGGTAATCCTGCTTGCCATCATCGCCTTTGCGGCCTGGACTGCGAATAAGAGCGCGACAGAGCGCGAGCGCTCGTTGCTACAGAACGCCTTGAACATGGGGATCGCGCGCACCCTCAATGAACAAAAGAGCGTTGCGTGGTGGGACGATTCCGTTCTCAAGATCACGCGGGAGGAAATCGATCTCGAATTCGTTGACTCCAACGTCGGCTACTTTCTGACTGAAACCTACGGGCACGATCAGGTCTTCATTCTCGACGCCGACGACCGGCCCCTTTACGCGTTCATGGGTGGCTCAAGACGGGATCCAACAAGTTATGAACGCTATCGTGCGCCGCTGGCTGACCTCTTGGCCGAGGTGAGGACCAGCAGACCGCCCGTACTGCGTCAGCGTCCAGATGTCTTCGGTGCTGAGCAGGGCGACTACAGGACCCTGAGCGGCGCGCGTGATGTTGCGCGCTGGAGCGGCCACATTCTCAGCATCGACGGCCAGCTCTCGATCGTGGCCGCCATCACGATCGCACCCAACGTCGACATGGACCTCGTGCAAGCTCAGCCCAACGTGCTCATCAGCATCGTTGCAATCGACGACCAATACGTCGCGCGCCTGGGCCGCTCGCTCGTCTTGCCGGACCTCACACTCGCGTCGACACTTCCCGAACAGTCCGGCAAGGCCGCCGAGCCCATCTCTGGTGACGATGGCACCGATGGCGGCTATCTCGTTTGGACGACGGAACGTCCTGGCAAAACCCTGCTCACGGTCATTTTGCCGCTTGTCGCGCTTGGCGTCATCGGCGTCGCCATCCAAGCGCATGTGATGTTCTCGCGCCTGCGCCAAACGTCCGAAATTCTCGCCGAACGCGAACGGCAGTCCCGCCATGCGGCTCGCCATGACGGGCTCTCGGGCCTTCCCAACCGCTCCCACTTTGATCAAAACCTGCGCCGCGAAATCGAAAACATCTCCCGCGACATTTACGGCCGGCGTGCCATCGTCGCCTACATCGACGTCGATCGCTTCAAGGACGTCAACGACACGCTGGGGCATCCCGCCGGCGACGCCCTCATCGTGCAGGTTGCGCAACGCTTGGCGAGCCACGTCCGCCAGGGGGATTTTCTGGCCCGGTATGGCGGCGACGAGTTCGCCATTCTGTGGATCACGAACGACCGGCGCGCCGCAAGCTTCCTCGCGGAGCGTATCGCGAAGGCCTTTCTGCAACCGTTCGATCTCGCAGGCCAAAGCCTGATCGTGACGGCATCGATCGGGATCGCCATGGCGCCGGAGGACGGCATGAGCGCTGAGGAGATCATGCGGTGCGCCGACATCGCGCTCTATGAAGCCAAGAGCGCAGGACGCAACCGCACGGTCATCTTCAGCGAGAACATGGCGGAACAGGTGAAGGAGCGCCGCGCCATAGAACTTGATTTGCCCGCGGCCATCACGGGCAATCAACTCGCCCTTGCCTATCAGCCGATCATCTCCTGCCGCACCGGCGCCATCACCGGTATCGAGGCGCTTTTGCGCTGGCAACATCCTGAGCGCGGCACGATTCCTCCCGGTGTCTTCATCCCCATCGCAGAACAAGCCGGCTTGATGCCGCTCGTCGGCGAATGGGTTCTCAATCGTGCGATGGAGGATTGGCACCGCTGGCCCCATCTCGATGTGTCCATCAACCTCTCGCCGCTTCAGTTCCGCCAACCCGGATTCCTCGATCGGCTGTCATCCATCTGTGAGACACACGCGGTCGATCCCCGCCACATCGTCCTGGAAATCACCGAAGGCGTCTTGATGGATGCAGGCGACAACACGCGCGCCATGCTCGATATGCTGCGCGCACGCGGATTTCGATTGGCGCTCGATGATTTTGGCACCGGCTATTCGAGCCTCGCCTACTTGTGCAATTTCCGCTTCGACAAAATCAAGATCGACCGCTCCTTCGTCAGCGGCCTCTCGCAGTCGGAGCGCTATCATACGATCGTGCGAACCGTCATCACGCTGGGCCAAGGGCTTGGCATGGAGATCGTCCCCGAAGGCGTCGAAACGGAGAGGGAAGCGCTCACAATGACGCAGCTCGGCTCCAGTGAGAT